>JAAUSO010000232.1 GCA_012033205.1 Richelia sp. SL_2_1
CTGCAATAAAAACAGATAGCTTTAATTCGGGGGCATCTTCCGGTAAATTGTCAACTACCATCGGGATAACTTTGCGTTCGGGAAAATCGCGATCGCCAATATCTCGTAAATCTTGCTTTAACCGTCGTACCATCACAGCATCAAGCAGTTTCTGGTTAACGGTAACTCCCCGACAAAACCGTTGTGGATCGAGAATTTCTAACAAGGCAGCGAAACTATTTGAATGTCCATTGTGTGGAGTAGCCGAAAGAAATAACTTGTGTTCAAAACGAGGTGCAATATCTCGAACAGTTTTTGTCAATTGCGAATCCACAGCATATTTTGAACTACTAGCAGGTGCAGCATTATGAGCTTCATCCAAAATCAACATTGAGCTAGCAGCAAAAATTTCCCAACCAATCCCTTAACAAAGCCCCGTAAGTCTCATCCCTAAGCAACGCATGAGAAATAATAAACCGATTGTGAGTAGTCCAAGGATTGATACTATAACCGCGCTCCCGACGCTGCATAGCAATAAAATTTCTATCAAAAAATCTTAAAAATCAAACCAAAACGGCTCTCCATTTCCTCTTGCCATTGTCTGACAACCGAAGGAGGACAAGAAATCACCACCCGTTTAATTTTTTGACGCATCAACATCTCGCGCAAAATTAAACCAGCTTCAATAGTCTTTCCCAACCCACATCGTCAGCAATGAACAGCGAAACCCTCGGCATTAACAAAGCCTTTCTCAAAGGTTCCAACTGATAAGCCTTCACCTCAATCCCCGCACGGTAAGGAGCCTGAAACAACTTAGGATTAGTGGAAGTAACGCAATTCCACCGCAGAGCATGAAAATAAGCGCTGAAAAAATTCGGCTTGTCAAAACCTTTTTTGGCAACCGACTCCCAAGACGAAGCCCCCATAACTTGAGCATCCACCTCACGTTCCCAAAAACCTCTAATTGCTGTCCTTGAGCATCATCTTCCAAACAGGCAAGCCGCACCCTATTGTCACCAATATCAGATGTCGAAATCACAACATCCTCAATCAAATATTGACGAGAGCGAACTCGAACTATCTGTCCAACCTTGATGTCAGTCACCCATACCTCGCGCTTAATATATGTTCATTTATAATTCCATCGCTATCAATTCAAGATGTAATATTTGCATCAAAAACTTGCCGCCAGCAATATAAGTACAAGCAGCACAAGCAATGAAATTTCTAACTGAAATTTAGCCGATTCATCAGTACTACTAACTAAGTAAAGTAGTAGCACAATATGATTTGATACATGATAACTGTAAAAATAATGCTCTGACCGGATAAAATAACTTTTATTTAAACTAGTTTTAATGTATTAATTACTGTATTATTTGGAACGTATAGATATGTGTAAATATTGATTCCACTATTCTCGGAAAGGTTAGAAATAAGAATATCTGTATTTTATCTAGTAAGACAATTTACCGAACGGAAACTGTTTCCGCTCGGTAGTGTAGAAGATGAGAAACATTTTTTATTTGTTGATTGCTGCTAAAGCTTGACCACAGGATAGTGAGCGATAAAAATCTTCAATAAGAGACCTCTTGCAAAAATATTTTGTGATATGATAGTGAGTTATTTAGATTTAAATTTTGGTGTTTAAAATAATAAGAAGCAGGCAGTTTTTGGTAAAATTATCAGACTATATGCCATATTTAAAAATTGATATAAAAAATTGATTCAGCCATTTATAAATTTCTGAATTTTCCTGGTATATTTAATTTTTACTTTCAAATTATGCGGCTAATTCGTAATTATAAATACCAGCAATTAAATTAGTTCTCAAGCCAAATCTGCGGTGACGATTTCTATAGGGATAAGATAGGATTTTAAAAATTTTTAACCGACGGTTAACATGTTCAACAGCAATTCTCAAACGGTTAAGTTCCCGATTATATTTTTTCTGAGATTTTGTTAACCTTCCACCACGTGGTTTTTTTATAGGAGTTTGACTTAAATTATGAAGCTTTGTAATTCCTTGATAACCTTTATCAGCTATTACTTTGAGTAATTTGTGAAATTTTACATCACTTTTTTTAAACAATTTAAAATCATGAGTTTTCCCTTTAGAATGGTCTAAGCATATGATTTGGTTAGTTTTTTGTCCAAATACTACTTGTGTTTTTAAGGTATGTTCTCCCTGTTTTCCACTATAAAATCTTTTTTGATGTTTTTTTGGTCGTTCAATGGGACTTTCCATTACATCCATTAAAATTAAGTCTTCATCAAGAGATAAATTTAATAGTTTTTTCTTACCTGGCAAACTAAATTTTTTCGATTTAATTAAGATGTTTTTCAATTTTTAAGACAATGCGGTATGTATTTGATTCTGAAATTTTCCAGTCTTTTCCTATATGATAATAAGTTCTATATTCTCTTAAATATTGAAAAGTTAATAAAATTTGGTCTTCAATTATTAATTTTGAAGGACGACCACATTTCTTTTTTTGTTTTTCTTTAAATTTAACTATCCTAACCATCAAGTTAAAAGTTTTTTTTAACTCCTGTCATACGTTTAAACTCAGTTGATGATAGTTTTTTTGCTTGCCAATATTTCATTTGACCGCCATCAAATATTTAACACTTTTCTTATCATAAAAGAATTTTGTGATAGTTCTAATTAAATTTTTAAGCAATGGCGATACACCCGAAGGGTGTCGGCTTCGCCTATCGCTTATCGCAGCATAGCTGCGCTTGCTGTCAAATCAATCAAAATTTAAAAGCCAAATATTATAGCACAAAATACTTTTGCAAGAGGTCTATTCCAATCAACTTGTAATACTTCTTTAAGAGTAGGATGAAATGAAATCGGTGGACGAAACGGATTTTTGTTGCAAGTTAAATTCGTAGTTTGATGACATTTATTACATCTAAGAGTAAGCTTGCATAATTTATCTTTATCACGAATAAACTTATCTAAAGTTCCTTGATTACATTTAGGACAAATAAATTCTCCATTGTATTCTTTCTTCCAATTAACTTGTAATCTTTCTTTAAGAGTAGGGTGGAATGAAATCGATGGATATTTTGATATTAAACAACTTAGAGATGTAGTTTGGTCGCATAAATGGCATCTTAATCTAAGCTTACAATCAGATTTTTTATGGGATAAAAAATGTTTTATCCTAGCTTTATTACATTTAGGACATATAAATTCACCATTATATTCTTGCTTCCAATTAATTTGTAATGTATCTGTAAGGGTTTGATGAAAAGAGATTGGTGGATGTTTCTGCATTGATTTTACCGTTTTACGAGAAAGGTGCATATGCTCTTTATTAACTAAAATATTCTTCGTATTGCAATGTACAACACTAATTAAAGACTACTTACTTGTTGCGGTATTGTTAGAAATTATATTTTTGGGATTTCCCGTTCTTTCAATGAGTTCTTCTAGCCCTTTCATTCGATTTTGAAGTAATTTTAATATTCTTTCGATTTCAGTTACTCTTCTATCAGAAGAAGTAGCTTGAGCCTGTATTAAATCTTCTTGCAAACGTTGAATATCAGCTTCTAATTTTGGTTTATCTTCTGGGGTTACTCGATGATGGTCACAACTCAAACAAGCATAACGATACTGACAGTCACCTAGCATTATAGGTCGATGACATTCTCCAAGTGGAGTACTAACTTTTAGTAATTCGGCTAATCTTTCATATCGGCGTTTTCTGGGTTTAAAGGTAGTGATTCGACCATACATATCGACGTAGCCTAATCGTGAACTTTCTTTCTCTAATCTTTCTATAGAACGCTTCCGATAGTGTGGAAGCATATCTAAAGAACTATGACCTAAAACCGCAGCAATGTATTCATCTTCTGCTTCGCAGTAAGCCATTATGCTAGCTTTGGTACGACGAAACATATGACTGGTAAGTTTAAATTTATTTCCATACTTGTCTTTTAAATCAATCAAATTACTAAAATCATTTAACCATTGAAGAATTTTTTGTCTGCTAATAACTTTAGGTCGATATATTGGTGATATTTGAAATTTATCTAGCCGATTCGTATTCTTTTTCTTTGATAAATATGCCGTACAGAAGAGTTTATCAAAATCCGAGTCCGAACCAAATGTTGTGTTGAGAAATCTTTGCTGTTCTTGAATTAGTTCAGCAACTAAGGGGTGTATTTGATAAAATCTCCAGTGTTTACGCTTTTCTATCCAACGTAGCAAAAACCACTGCGAGCCTTCATTTTTTAGACATTGACGTGGCATTGTTATAATTTCTCCAATACGGCAACCTAAGACTAATTGCAGTCTGAATAATCTTTCTTCCTGTGCTGGTAATAAGTCAAATTTTTCATATACTTGATACAAAACTTCTTCGGGGATAACTTCAATTTTAGGTGTGTTTTTTTTCAGTCTGCGAGGGGTAAAAGGAATATCAAGCCACTGTTCTTCTTTCCACAGATTAATTGCATAAGTAATAGTATTTTGACGACTTACACTGTTACTAGAGGCAATAAATTGATGCAATAAAGATTCCGAAAGTAAATGTGGAGAGGTACAACAATTCTCCTTTAAAAATTTATCTAAAAACTTTAAATCGCATACACGATGTGTGATTCTTCCTATTGAAAATCTCGCCCGAGCTGTGGCTCTAATTGTTAGTTTGGATAGATATTTTAACCAAGGTAAAGAAAAATCATCTAGATGGAGTTTGTAACGTGTATTAATCCTACACTCAATAGAGCTATAACCCAATTCAGTTAATTCCCAAATATCTTGATTCATTAAAGGGTCATTAATCCATTCACGACCATAATCTGAGTTAGCCACTCTTTTTTGTAACGTTTTTAGAGTCAACATTCTATTCTTCTTCAATATTTGAAAGAATTGCATCTAAATTCATCTCGTCCAGGACATGGGAGTAAATATCAATAGTAGTCATAATCGACTTATGTCCTAACAGCTGCTGTACGTATTGGTTGAGATAACCAGCTTGCAGCATACGAGTGGCGAAAGTATGTCTAAATAAATGAGGATAGGCTTCGATTCCCGTTCTATCTTTAAGTTGATAAAACAGATTGTTCAACCGCGCACTGGTCATTGGTTTACCAGCATATTTTCCATCCAAGTTAACGAACAGCATTCCATGTCCTATTCGTTCTGATAGAGGTGGATATTCTTCTAATAAGTAAGCGCGGAATGTTTCTTGTATTGCTTCGCGGTTGTGTAGAACGGGAATTTCTCTTTCTGCACCTTTAGCTTTTGCGTTGTTGGGATTATCTTCTCTGCGGACAATTCGGAGGACTCCTCTACTATCCATATCTCGAACATCATTTAAATGTAAACCTAGTAATTCACCTCGCCTAATTCCTGTTTCCCTAAGTAGCATTACTATGAGTCTGTCACGAATTGTGTAACAAGCATCTGCGAGTCTCCCTACTTGTTCGTCCGTGAGACAACCAGGAAAATTTTTTGGTTCTTTGATTTTGATTTTTTTACGTCGTTGAGGGGTACTTTTAACAATACCTTGTAAAAATCCACTACGCCTACCCCTGGGTCGAACTAACTTGGTAAATCGCTTTTCACTAACTCTACCTGAATCAATGTGGTAAGAGTACATCTCTTGAATCGCTGTAACTGCTAGATTTACAGTACGTGGGCTACGTTTAGATACAATTTCCCTTACGGATGCTGAGATAACTTCTACTTCACCACCAAGAAGATACCAATTTACGAAGTCTGCTAATTCGTCTAATCCTACCGAATGCCAGTTCAAAGAAAAGTATTCTAGCCAATGCCAAAAATCTACCAAACGACAAGCATAGGTATTAATTGTATTAGCTGCTAACCCCCTTTTACGGCAGTAATTCAAGTATCGTTGAACTGGCTCTACTGGTAAGCAAGTCTCTGTGTCAAATACACAGCAAAATCTTTCTCCTGTTTGGGGGTCTATGGCTCTTTCTATGCTTATCACTTTTACTTCGTGGATTAAAAGGATATTTACTCTAGCATAAGAATAAGTACAGTTGTTGTTGTTTTTCTATGTTGTTGAACTAAGAATTGTTGTTGTTATAACCTGGATGTCATTTATTTTATCATACAAGAGGAAGAGGAAATATTTCTCCAGGGCAGCTATCTTTTTTTGATAAGTTAGGAATTAACTCTGACGGCTAAATTAATTAAAGTCAGAATAAATAATGAATATTCCGCTTCTTGGAGCGTCAATAAACTTTAATAATATATATATTGCTCGCGGTTTATAATAATTAAAAAAGGAGAAACGATTATGACAACAGATAAATCTACTCGCACCGCTCGTAGAGGAAGAATATTCCCAGAAATTCAGTGGACGGAAGAACAAAAAGCGCAGCGTGAAGCTGAACGCGAAGCTTTTTACCAGCGCTGCAAACCAATATTTGATAAAGTTAAATCGGAATTATTTGAAACTCATTACAACTGGTATCTTGCTGTTGAACCAGACAGTGGTGAGTATTTTCTTGATAAAAATTTAGAAGTAGCTTCCCATCAATGTCGTGACAAGCATCCTGGTAAAATACACCATACTTTCCGAATTAATGAAACAGGGGCTTGCGGAACAATATAATGAACGGATTTTTTGGTGAGGAAGATTCTCTGCTTTTTGAAATTTTATTAATAGCATCTGATGGATTAGAGTTACCAGTTGATGCAATGCTTGATACTGGTTTTTCTGATTTTTTAGCTATTAATGACCAAGATATAGATGCACTTGGTTGGGAGCGTTTGCGAGAACAAACAATGCGTACTGCGCGTGGAGATGTAAAATTTGATATTTATATTGGTAAAGTAATATTTGATAGTCAAGAATACGATATCCCCGTTCATGTTGGTGAAGGTTTAACAGAAGTTTTACTTGGTCGTCAATGGCTTACGACTAGAAGATTAGTGGTAGATATAAATAAAAATGAATTGACGTTGGGATAGCCTTCTGTCATATTGATAGTTCATTTTTAGTTAAGGTTCAGTTTGATTTTTATTCAAGTTAAATAAAAGCTTCACGACACCTTTCTCGGTTAACTAAAATAAATGCAAGCGCTGCTTCTGTTACTCTTATATTGAATTTCTAATTATATATAATTCAACTTCAGTTAAACTTGATGTTCCAATGAGATAAAAAACATCTAGCACGGGGAATGCTGATGTTTAGTAAAGGATAGAATTTAATAAAGCTCGTGTTGTGTTCACAATTTAGCCTTCAAAGTTAATAGGACTACCATTAAAATGCCCATAAATCTTATTCGCTTCTAACCAATTGGGTAATGTTCTTTCTACTTCTGACAACTCGTTACCATTCTCATCAACTAAGCCATGTACAATCTGCACTCTAGATAATGGTGTTTCTCCATTAGCCGAGAACTTCTTAAGTTGAATTGTTCCCGATTTTCTAGCTTCAAATGTTCCTTCTACGGTGCTTTCATTAGTAAAATAATGATTAACACCTATAAAATATTCTTTGCCTTTGCGGGTATCTGTAAGGTGCATGGAGAAGAATTTCATTGCTGCTTCTTTACAGCTATCAATTTTCTTCAGATTGGTAAATTCATCAATAATTATTTGCTGTTTGGTAGACGGTTTTTCTTTAATTCTTTGTAACCATCTATCTGTAGCATCTTCTAAAGATTGTCCAATTTCTTCTTCTGATTCAGCTTTTAACGTAGCATCAAGTAGTTTCCATACTTCCCAATTCTCCCCGGTAGCGTGTCTATCAATTAGTTGATAAATTGGTGCATCAAAGCAGTATTTACGAATTAATGCTATTGCACCAGCAGTATTAGTTTTACCGCTACCTTGGGAACCAATTAGCCATAATGGTTTAGCATTTTTGATAATAGAATATAGCCAACCGTCTTCATGAAATTTGAGGGCTTCTATTAAGGAATTAACTAACTGTTTATCGCTTGATTGGCTAGTATTAGGTTGAGATGATTTTTTATTTTGTAATTTATCTATTTCTTTTTCTGCTTTGTGTTTATCTAGTAAATTGGATGCAATTTGTTTGTCCATTTGGGAATGATTTACGGCTCTGGCTTTGAGATAATCTTCTAGCTGAAGTTGATTTTTAATAGCTTCGTTTTCGTCGTCGGTTAGCCCTAGTTCTTTTCTTTGCTGCAAATCTTCTTGAGTTAAGCCGTCTTTTAAAGTATCTGTATATAATTGGTTAGAATGTTGTTTGATATCTCGGTTGCGTCTGTGCTGCTGCCAATTAAAATAAGCGGTGCTTTTCTCTTCTTCTCCTAGTTGATAATCGGATTTTTTAAGCCTACCGACGCGAGAAACTAGGGTTAGTGAAATACCCCACAATCCCACAACAGATGCTACATTACCGTATATTTGATAAGGGTTATCTTTGGGGATAATTCTTACTAAGCTAATCGTGCTACCCATGTATGGAATAATTGAGCCGTAGCTGTTATATTTATCCCATTCTTCTGCAAGGACATATCTTGGTTGATGGCAGTATTTACTATCTAGTTTCTTTTGTGCTTTTTCTAAATCATAATATCGTAGTTTTTTAGCTTTCTTTTTATCAGTTAAAATGTTCTCTTTTTTATTAGCAGTTTGCGGACAGAATTGTATTTGTGCTAGTGGGTAGGGTTGACGTGAATGAGAAAAGCAGAAGCCGGTTAAACCGACTACTGCTGATATGACAATAGCTGATAGTTCAATTTTATTTCTACTCATTTATTAATAAGGAAGGAGTAAGAAGAGGCTTTAACACGGGGGATATAAAACCTTATTGACGGGTACGAATGACTCATAGGAGAAGGGATATATAACCCTGGTAATTATTTAGAAGGGTGGAAGAAAATTAATTTTACTCAAATCTCCTTCTTCATTACTTCTTCCCTCTTCCTTCTTCCTTCATCTCCTACTAATAATAAATAAAGAACCAAGTACTATACCTGCTGCAATACCAATTGATAACCAAGGGTCTAACCAAGGTCTTTCTTGATAAATAGTCTGAATATCGGCGCTGATTTGATAGGCGCTATCTGTAGTCATTTGCTGGAAGTATTGATAGTCTTTGATTGCTAACCAGGTGCTTCCAGCAGCAATTACAAACCCACCAATTGTTTTTACTGGTTTCTCCATTCCTTCTACCTCAAATCCGTCGTTATAATTAGCTCTAAACCCAGATAATCCAACTATTGAACTGATTGAACAAATAGAAAAACATAATCCTGCTGCAAGCCATAATGATGCACCACCGTTGATTAATAAAAGCAGTCGTGCAAGAAAAAATCCGCTAGCACTTAACGACCAACTTATAAAATATTTCTGTACTAGTTCCGTTGTTTGAATGACTTGCT
>JAAUSO010000233.1 GCA_012033205.1 Richelia sp. SL_2_1
TCCAATAATGCATTTTCTATTTCTTCCACTTGTCCACTTCCTGTAGAAGTATAGTAATAAGAACGTATAAAATCGAATTCATATTGACCGCTATATGGAATAATTCCAATACGATTCCAGGCAAGAATATCCTCTTTATAAATAACGCTATCTTTACTTACTAAATCTGGGATTGTTATCCAACATTCTTTTATAGCCAATAGCAATATTTTCACCATCAATAAAGCACATTGCTCTACGACAAGGTTTAAATTCTTGTACACTAAGATTTTTCACTATATTTCTTTCCTTCTCTAATAATTCAAAGAAATATGATTATATGTTATGTCAAGTAAAATTAACATATGTTTCTTATCCGTATTTTTATTTATATCTTGATCAACGTCGCAAAATTTAATCGTCAGAAGTAACAAATATGCTAAAGAGGTAAATAACTTTATCTGTTGTTACCCTTCTTTACGCTTATTATCAACACAATATCTAACTTTGACAACACTGCTTAATTGCTTATAATCACAAAGCAACATTTATATACTTACTATTAATTATTAACCTTGAGCGCAACTACTGATATCGTCCAAAAACTCTGGAATTTGTGCCACGTCTTGCGGGATGATGGGATTACTTATCTCGCTTATGTGACAGAGTTGACATACTTGCTATTCTTGAAGATGGCGAAGGAAACGGATACGGAAAGCCAAATCCCTGAAGGCTATCGCTGGGAAAGTTTGGTAACTTTAGAAGGCATCGAACAGTTAAACTTTTACCGTGCCGCGCTGTTGAAATTGGGTTCCGATACAAATTCGCCACGGATACAAGCAATCTTCGCTAATGCCCAAACTGCACTCAAACAGCCGCGCATCCTCAATAAGCTGGTTAAAAGTATAGACGAATTGGACTGGTATTCCGCCAAGGAAGAGGGTTTGGGCGACCTTTACGAAGGACTTTTAGAAAAAAACGCTTCAGAAAAGAAATCCGGTGCGGGACAATATTTTACACCACGTCCTTTGATTGACTGTATGGTTAACTTAATTAAACCGCAGCCGGGAGAACTAATACAAGACCCCGCAGCGGGTACTGGTGGATTTTTGATTGCAGCGGATAGATATATCAAAGAGCGCACCGAAGATTTATTTGACTTACCCACCGAATTACAGGAATTCCAACGTGTAAAAGCATTTTACGGCATTGAGTTGGTACAAGATGCCCACCGCTTGCTATTGATGAATGTGCTGCTACACGGGATAGAAGGAGAAGTTAGTTTGGGTGACACGCTTTCCAACGATGGACAACGGTTGAAGACGGCTAATGTTATCCTCACAAATCCCCCCTTTGGGACTAAAAAAGGTGGCGGTTTACCTTCTCGTGATGATTTTACTTACCCCACATCTAACAAGCAGTTAGCTTTTTTTACAACACATTTATCGGGGATTGAAGCCAGAAGGACGCGCAGCGGTGGTTTTACCGGATAACGTGTTGTTTGAAGACAATCAAGGAAAGAGCATCCGCGCCGATTTGATGGATAAATGCAATTTGCATACTATTCTGAGATTGCCTACGGGTATTTTCTACGCTCAAGGTGTTAAAACCAACGTCTTATTCTTCCAACGGGGAACCACAGAGAAAAATAACACCAAGCAAATTTGGTTTTATGATATGCGTACCAATATGCCGACATTTGGTAAACGCACCCCTTTAACTAAAGAACATTTCCAAGAATTTGAAACCTTTTACGGAGATGATGCGAATGGGGGAAGCAACCGCATAGATACGGGAGAAACGGGACGTTGGAGGTGTTTTAGTCGAGAAGAAATCACCAAACGCGGAGAAAACCTTGATATTACTTGGTTGCGGGATGAAAGCTTGCAATCGGGTGATGATTTACCAGAACCCGATGTAATAGCAGCGGAGATTATGACCAAATTGCAAACCGCGATCGAGGAGATGGAAGCGTTAACAGCGTTATTGGAAGGAGAAGAAACCGACGATAGTGCGGCAGTTATAGAATGAAGGCAGTCTTGACACCAACTATTAACAGCGAGAAAGCAACTGTATAAAAATGTCAAAACCATATCAAATCGTACTAGATACTAATGTGCTACTCGCTGGTCTGCGCTCAAATCGTGGTGCATCCTATAAACTGTTAACTATACTCAATGACTCACGCTGGCAATTAAATATTTCTACAGCTTTGATTTTTGAGTACGAAGAAATTCTCAAGCGAGAAAAAGAGCAATTAACTTTAACTTTATCGGATATTGATAGTGTTATCGATGCCATTTGTCATGCTAACATCGTTGTAATATATTTTATCTATGGCGACCAGTAGCACGCGACCCAGATGATGATTTTTTAATCGATTTAGCAGTTGAATGTCAAGCAGATTTTATTATTACTTACAATAGAAAAGATTTACAACCAGCAGAAAAGTTCGGCATTAAAGTAGTAACACCCAAAGAATTTTTACAACAAGTAGGAGAAATATCATGACTAACTTAAACGTGCCAATTCCGGATTCTTTATACAAACAAATAGAAGCCTTGGCAGTTAAAGAAAATGTTTCTATTGAGCAACTTGTAGCCATTGCATTATCCGCACAAGTTTCAGCATGGATGACCAAGGATTACATCGAAGAAAAAGCAAAACGCGGTAGTTGGGATAAATTCCAACAAGTGTTAAATAAAGTTCCTGATATCGAACCAGAGGATTACGATAAATTAGCCTAATCAAGAATATTAAGGATAAATTACTAATAATCAACTATGCAAAGTATTAAATTAAAAAAACGTATCGGTTCAGATGGTATTTTACATTTAGATATTCCCTTGGGAATGAAAGATAAAGAAGTAGAAGTAATGGTAATTTATCAGTCAATTGAAACAACACAAACACCAGAAAATCTAGGATATCCCCCCGGTTTTTTTGAACAGACAGCAGGTTGTTTAGCTGATGACCCAATTCAAAGATATCCCCAAGGTGAATTTGAAGAACGGGAGCCATTGCTTGAGTGATTTATCTATTAGATACTAACGCTTGCATTGTTTATCTAAATCGCCTTATGTCTGGTGTGCGAAGAAGATTACAATCGCTTTCACCACAAGATATTGCTGTGTGTTCGGTAGTTAAAGCTGAGCTATTTTATGGTGCAATGAGAAGCAATAATCCCGAACGCACCTTAGCTTTACAATCCGCATTTCTAAATACTTTTGTATCGTTACCTTTTGATGATGATGCTGCCACTATTTTCGGGAGAATTCGGGCTGAGTTGGCGAATAGTGGTACGCCGATTGGTCCTTATGATTTACAAATTGCAGCGATTGCATTGGCGAATAATTTAATTTTGGTTACGCATAATGTGCGGGAATTTAGTCGGGTGAATGGATTACAGATTGAAGATTGGGAGGAAGAGGGGTGAGTAATAAATTATCCTTGCACATACCACAAAATTGGACGATTACAAAGCTTGAGAACTTAGTAACTAAATTTATGGGCGGAGGAACGCCGTCTAGGAGAAATTCTGCTTACTATCAAGGTAATATTCCTTGGATGACTGTAAAGGACATGACAAGTCATCGCCCTCAAAAAGTAACTGAATATATAACTCTTGAAGCTGTTACTAATAGTGCTACAAATCTAATTCCACCTGACACAATCATCATAGCAACTAGAATGAGTCTTGGAAAAGTTGTTCGAGTTCCTTTTGAAGTAGCAATTAACCAAGACCTTAAAGCCTTAATACTACCAAATGATATTGAAAAAGATTTTCTTGAGTATTGGTATATTTCAGAAGCATCCAATATACAGTCTTTAGGGACAGGAACCACAGTTAAAGGCATAAGATTAGAAGTTTTACAGCAATTAAAAATCCCCCTCCCACCCCTCAACGAACAAAAGCGAATAGTAGGGAAAATCGAAGCGCTACAAAGGAGAAGCCAACGGGTAAAAGAAGCAATTGACGCAATACCGCAATTATTAGACCAATTCCGTCAATCAGTCTTCGCTGCTGCATTCCGTGGGGACTTGACTGCTGATTGGCGCGAGAATAATCCCGATGTGGAACCTGCTTCAATGCTTATTGAACGCATGGCATCTCAAATGATTCGTGGCAAAGAAACGGGACGTGCTGCAACCATTAATGTTATTCCTGGACGTGCTGCATTAAGTGTGGGAAATACTCAAATACCAGTTCCTAAAAATTGGTTTAGAGTTCCTTTACTTAAGATTGCTCGTTTGGAAAGTGGTCATACACCAAGTAGAAAACATCCAGAGTATTGGGATGGAGATATTCCTTGGATTGGTATCGTTGATGCACGAGAACATCACGGTAAATATATTTTTGACACATTAAAACATACCAATGAGAAGGGTTTAGCAAATTCAGCAGCAAGATTGCTGCCCAAAAATACGGTCTGCTTATCAAGAACAGCTTCAGTGGGTTACGCTGTAATCATGGGGCAACAAATGGCAACTAGCCAAGATTTTGTAAACTGGATTTGTAATGATGCTTTACTTCCTGAATTTCTTTTGTAGCTTTTCTTGCAGAGGGTGAGCATCTACTAAAATTTGGCAAAGGAACGACTCATACAACAATATATTTTCCAGAAGTTAAAGCTTTTCATATCACTCTACCGCCTCTCGAAGAGCAGAAGAAGATAGTTCAAAAAATAAAGTTATTTCTTGAATATCTTGCTCACATTGAAAAACAATATAAAATGACTGAAGGTCAGCTAGATAGCCTCAATCAATCAATCCTCGCTAAAGCATTTCGCGGAGAACTCGTACCCCAAAACCCCAACGACGAACCCGCATCCATATTACTAGAACGCATCCGCGCAGAAAGAGAAAAACTCCAGCAGCAAACCAAAGCTGCTAAAAAATCTAAAGGTACAACTACTAGAAGCCGGAGTAAAAAAGCACCCCAGCAACCGGAAGAAGCAATTCAACTAGAATTACCGGGGATGGAGGAGTAGGAATGTTATTTCACCCCTGAGCCTTTTTTTTAAACCTTTCAATTGCTTGATTGAAATATTCTTTAGTCATTCGTTCTAAACAATATCCGCTTATTTTACCCTTTCTACTATTAGCTTCTTTTAATAATAAATCCCTAACAGATTTTAGCCAATCCAATTCTGACAACAAATTTCCATTAATATCATCAAACTGATATCGTTCAGTTAATGCCCAACCGACACGTCGTTTGTCTTCAAATTCCATCTCTACAAGTTTTTCTACAAAGACAGATGCTTCTATATCCTTTAATATCGGAACATTATAGTATATTTGTTCCGGAGAATTGCTTATACAAATCATTTTATAAAACTTCCGTGTATCATTCTGCATGATATCAAGTAAATCTTGAGCAGCACCGGGCATATTTTCAACCTTTGCTAACTCTTGAACTTCTTCAATATAAGAACAAAATTCTTTAAATTCTTCAAACTCTTTCCCTTGATAACCAAGCCCAGCATAAGCGCTTCCAATCATATCATCAGCAGAAACATATCTATTATCAGGGATATCTAACTCTTTACTATCTTTCAAATAATTAATATAAAGTTTTGACTCTTCAAGAATCTCTTCTTTACTTTTATGATATACTCCAATATCGGAGAACATCAAAAAAAGTCCCGTAATATGCTTAATAATTCCAAGTTCAATAAACTGTCTACTAACATATTCTGATTCTACTTTTTTAAGTAAATCAACAAACTCATCATCAGAAAGATAGGAAAAGTGCCACAGTTTAACCCAATTAGGGGTGTTTTCATCGCGAAAATATTTACTAGTTAATAGTAATGTTTCTAGTTCTTGGGTATTTAATTTCCCTTTATCAAAAAATGTTTGCCACCAATCCTTACCTAGAAATGGTTCTTGTAAATTCAGTTCGGAATATGTACTAAGAATTTTTTTAAGTTTAGTTTCTTCTTCATTATTTTCATTAGTTACTGAACTAGCTGCTTGACGCATACTAGCTATCTTCCTCTCCATAGCTTCACTTGTATATCCATTCTCTAATTTACTGATATCTGTCGGAAGCATAATTCCACGTTTAATTTCAATAGAAAAAGCCATTAGCACTTTTAAAATGTCTTGAAGAATCTCTGGCTTACTTGTCGCTTTTTCTGGTAAAACTTCATAAATTCTATCAAAATCTAATATAATGTCTCTTAAGCATCTTAAATTTTCATAATTTGCTTTTTGATATAATGTTTCTATTAATTTAATATTATCAGATAGAAACTGACCACCATTGAATCATTGCTATAGTAATAAAATTCTTTAATGCACCCTCAAAATCAAGCGATACACCAAAAGTTTTTCCAATTAACTTTTCTTTAATAACTTTATAGCTAGTGTTGTTATCACTACTATCTTGTTTGAATAACTCATCTTCATTAGCAACGATAATTACTTTTAAATCATCGTGTTCTATAAAATTATTAATATAACCTAACAAATTGCTAATATCTATTTTACAACGCTCTAAATCATCGAATATCAAAATAGTTTCATTGGTAATTTTAAGATATTCGGGGACGTTTATATCTGGAATGCCAAAACTCCATGTTCCATCATCTTTACCATCATTATTTAAATCAATTTTTAATGTTCCTTTTACAAATCCTGTTAAAACTTTTCTTACTATTGCCATTTCCTTTGATGCCCAAAAAGGATTCAACTGCTGAAGAAAAGCTTCTCCTATCTCAGTAAAACTAGTTATTCCATTAAGACTGACATACAAACATTTTTGCTTTTTTGCTTTTAACTTATCGCGGTACTTTTCAATAAACCATGTTTTTCCACATCCCCATTCCCCTTTTAATAAAACGGCGAATCCAGGAGCATGAGATAAATTACAGTAGTAATCCAAGTACTCTTCAATATGGCTGTTAATTGACTTGTTATCTTGAGTCATTTTTGATTTCTCCTAAATACAGAACCCTTCACCAACTGCATATAAAATCAACGAAGCATTTTATTGAGCAAATCAAACAATATTGGGTAATTTTAATGATAATCTTTAAGCGGTAAAAATATCCAGAATGCATCATGCCTTTTTATCAAGTAGATACAGCAAATAAAAAATTACAACTTATAAAACCTAAAAACTTCACTAACTCACAATGGCTAGAACGAGAACACCTACAACCTTTATTTAGAGATAATCCTAAATCCATCGACCCAAACTTATTCATTATCTCAGAAGAATTTACCAACTGGGAAAACAGTTCCCGCAGAATAGATTTACTCGCTTTAGATGAAGAAGCTAACCTAGTTGTCATTGAATTAAAGCGAGTAGAAGACGGCGGATATATGGAATTGCAAGCCCTACGCTACGCAGCAATGATTTCAACAATGGACTTGGAAGCCGTAATTCACGCCCAGGAACAGTTTCTTATCAAACTAAAAAAAGACCCCACCAACGCCCGTTTAGAAATTAATAAATTCTTAGGTTTAGAAGCAGAAGAAGAAGGTTTGATTAGTAATACTCCCCGCATTATCTTAATTGCTCCTAGCTTCTCTCAAGAAATTACTACAACAGTTTTATGGCTCAATGAAGCCGGAATTGATATCCGTTGTATGCAAGTAAATCTTTACAACATTAACAATTCTGAATTCTTAAATCTAGAACAAATAATTCCCTTACCTTCAGCAGAAGATTATCAAATTAAAATAAGAGAAAAAACCAATCAAGCAGTAAGAGAAGCATCTAATAAACAACGCAGAGAAAAAAAGTATCAAAACCTTAATTGATAATAATATTCTTACTGATGGTACAAGAGTAAAACTGATACGTTCGCCAAAATCCGAATTAGATTTTAAAGACATTGAAGAAAGAGCCAAATATGCCACATTTGAGAAGACTTCCCAAAAATTCAAATGGGACTTCGACGAGCAAAGCTATTCCTTAAGTCTTTTATGTAAAAATATTTGTCAGCTATATAACGCTCCAGTTGGTTCTGGTGCTTTCCCTGGTCCCGATTTCTGGGCTGTGGAAGGTGATGATAAACCACTATCGGAACGCGCTAAGGAATCGCTTTTTAATAAATAATAATTTCTCAGTCCTCTTTTCTTATACTAGAGTCTGCACCATCATTTATGATGTGCGTTCTTTTACTAGCTTCTGTAGCAGGTGGATATTCCGGAGCAGCCTTTTTCTGACTTTCATTGTCCGTTTGTTCTTCACTACCCGAATTTTGCGATGGTTGCCTTTCTTTATTGCTAGACATGGAAAATTACTCCGAAGAAACTCAAAACCCACACCATACGAATATCGAACTAATCTATGATTACACAGAATATCGATTACAACTGGTTAATAATAGCATTAATAATTTAAACACAAAATTAGGTTCTATTATCGCTTTTAGTGGAATTGCTGTAGGCTTTTCAATTAATTTACCTAACGAAGCTTTTTTAGTAAATGATTCAACTAAGCAATACTTTTGTTATTCGTGTCTTATTCTGAAGATATTTATTTGTGTATGTTTGATTATAGCCATATTTGCAAGTACCAGCGGTTTCCTTCCAAAAGCAGGGGGCGGGATGACACCACCTGATTTATTAATGAAGGAAAACTATTATGACTCAGATGAGAATATTAGACTTATCATTACTAAAACTTCAATAGAAGCATTAGCAGAACTCGAATCTTTACGTGATAACAAAGCTAAATTTGTAAGTTCGGCAATTCTAGCATTAGGAGGTGCAGCCTTTTTTGCAGCAACTGATGTAATATTGGCATCGATACTGTCAATAATTTAAAGTCGGAAAATTATATATGTCTAATTCTCAAAGCAATCAACAATCTAATCCAAATATGTCTCCTAAAGCTGACAATAAAAACTCAACTGATGGAGAAAAGAAAAAATCGGCTCCAGAATATCCACCTGCGACCGAAGCCAGCAAGAGAACAAATTCGATAAACTTTGGGGAAGACTCTGAGGATGATAATATTGCCAAATTTTGATTAGTACAGTATTTTATTTTCCTGCACACACTAGCATTCTTTACCTTACACAACTGTAGATTTTTACTTAATATAAGTGTATTTCAAGCCTCAGTAGAACATCGGGACAATCCCAGCTACCGAGGTAAACTAAATGTTACTAAGCTTGCTGAATAAAAGTATACTAAATAGTTGGTACAATATTTCTTAGTATTGGTCGGCGATAATTAATATAAGCAACAGATGTTAAACTTTTCTTACCCTCACTATTAGTATAAGTAGACTCTTCTGCTAAAGATAGTTCATCAAAAATACTAAAGTCTTTCAATGCC
>JAAUSO010000234.1 GCA_012033205.1 Richelia sp. SL_2_1
ACAGCTTAGTATTACTAAGAGTTATACTTTACTTACTTTAAGTAAATAAAAACTTATGCTTTATCCTTCCTCTAATAAATAATAAATCTCCATACCGCTCTTTTGTTACTTTTTCAGCAAGCCCTAATTATGGGTTAATCCCATCGAAATCACGTTAATTTATATCAAGTCCGGATGATTAGTTATTATTCCCTATTCTCTATTAAATATTTAAATCTTCCATAGCCAGACGGATTTGTTCCATACGTCTGCGATTAACTCCTAAATCGGAGTCTCCGACACGAGATGCAGAACGGATATGAATTACCTTTTCATCGATAGGAAAATAAAATTCCACATCATCAACGAATTTAAAAATTCTGCTTTTAGAAAGAGCATGAATATAATTATCTGTATTTTCTACAACTTCAGTACGAGGAACAACCGTAAGAACTTTGAGTAAGGTTTCTTTCGCTGTATCCCGGTCTACATGATATGGTATTGGGTTAATAGCGTGTTTACTATCTGCATTTTGACTGACAACGCAATTCGGGGAAGTTGGACAAGCAGCAAGATGATTGTCACTAACACCCAAATTAGCAGAAGCTGCCCAACTGGTAGCGGGGAAGGTTAAATTAACAGTCAAGTTCAGTAAGATTACGAAAGCGATGCTCCAGGGGAGCCGCTTGGCGATCGCAATTAAACGGGGCATAGATTTTTACTCATCAATAGTATGATGATTATTTTCGGTTATTTTGGGTATTTATTCTAATGGTTCGGGTTCTATTCCTTGATCAATCCAAACATCAATAGCTGTTTTTACCTCCTTTTCAGTTACCGCAGACCATTCTTTTTCATTAATAACCGTTTGAAATACCGCTCGTTTACCGTGTCCGACTCTTTCTATCGGGTGTCCGCGATATACATTATTTTTAGATTTAACCATTTATATTTAATAGTGTAGGGTACATAATGTTGTGAACTTTGATTTTTAAGGGTGTTGAATAAAATTATTACTCATAATGATACCGACAAGCCAGAAAATCAATCTGAGTGTTTCCAACACGATAAACAAGCCGATGCTCTAAATCAATACGTCTAGACCAAATATCGGCATCCATATATTTTAACGGTTCTGGTTTACCAATTCCCTCAAATGGATTTTCCATTACAACAGTAACTAAATCTAAAATTTTAGATGCAACTTTAAAATTGTGCTTGAACCACCAAGCTAAATCTTCTTTAAATTTAGAACTAAAACCAGGACTTCGATTAACAACAGCTGATTTTATTTGATCAGTTTCGATGTTATTCTTCTTTTTCTTCTTGCTCAATCCCTAACTCCTGTTGAAGCTCTTCAATCGTTTGAGATTTAATGTTTCCAGTTTTAGATTCCTCAATTGCATCGAGTAAACGACTTGCATTTGCAGGAGTTTTCAAGAGATAAACCGTCTCAACCAAACTTCTCAAATCCGATTCTGTAATCAAAGCAACATTCTCACCATCACGACGTTTGATGATATATACTTGATTATTTTGTACAACTAAATCTAATAGCTTAAAGAAGTTGTTTCTAGCATCCGTTGGAGATGTGATTTCGTAAGAAAACATCGTTTATGTACAGCTTTATGTACATATATTATAAGGTAATTTAAAAATAATCTTAAAAATAATCGTTTTTTATTTTGTGATATTACCAAAGGTATTATTTCCACCAACTATATTAAAACCAATATTTCCATCGCCAATTATTCCCACACCATCTTTAACTTGATTGCTGATGTTGCGAATATTCTCTTCTGCTTCTGCTTTCACGCTTTCATATCCTGCTGCGGGTAAACCTTTACCACCACGTAATAAAGCAACGGGAAAGTCTTCTGTAGCAAAATCAAAAAATGGTGTTTGTTCCGTTTGATATTCCTTCTGTACCGTTATCGGAACAGTTTGACTCAGGTAATTCATTAAATGGGAAACCTTAACTACTTTATCTCCCGGTTGATTTCCCGCACCTTGTAGAGCTTCAAGGAAATGATATGTATAGATGCTCATTGTGTCGTCGCTGCGAATCCAAGATGATTGTGTTCCGGTGGAGGATGTAAATACAACTCTTCCGGTACCTTTTAAATTGTCGATGACGGTTTTGGGTAAAGCAGTTTGGGTAAAAACTTTGGGTATAGCTAAACGTTGGTTTTTACCTGCATCGTCTTTTGAAGTCGCCATTCCTTGAGCGTGACAGCTATCTATAATTACTAATAATCTTTGTGCGGGAATTTCTCGTAATGCTTGGTTGATGGTTTCTGCTGAAAGTGCGGTATCGTGAATATCTGCTCTGTCAGTTTCGTGAGGAATGAGGTAGTAATTTCCAGAATTATCTAAGCAACCGTGACCGGAATAGTAAATTAGTATAGTTGCTTCTGGGTCATTTTCGGCTTGTTGTTTCAACCAGGTTAAATTTTCGAGGATTTTTTCTTTGGTAGCAGTTTCGTTGTAGAGAAGACGAATGTTATTGTCGATGTAACCGCATAAATTGGAGTCGGTGAGGAGAGTTTTTAGCGCTTGGATATCTTTTACTGTAACTGGTAGGGATAATTTAGTTTCTTCGCATTCACCAACACCGATTAGTAAAGCGTAGTTGTGGGAAGTATTGGACATCATTAGTTTGGGGATGGGTTTGTAGTATTTGCAAATGTTTTGAAGTTTTTTAAGTGTTTGAAGAGCAGAAGAAAAAATATTTCCATTATCAGCTTCTACAAAATTATTGTCTTTTAAAGCTTTAATTAATAAAGGTATTGCTGCCTCATCATCAATCAGTTTTAATGCTTCTAAAGCATTACACATAACATAACAATTTTCAGATTTTAAATCTTGAATTATTTCAGTTATTGTTGAAGCTCGAATGTCACTTTTGCTATGTTCTATTGTGTTGCTTTCGCTTACATTATTTGTATAATTATCAATTCCCCATTTAATTGCAGCTTGTTCAAATTCAAATTCAAATTCTTCGGAGATTTGCTTATAGATTTCTCTTAAGGCTTCTTTCACTTTAACATCATCAGTATCTACTATGGCTTCTTGTAGTGCATCAAGTGTAACGTAAACATCATCATTAATCTCTTGTAAAATTGATAATGCATAATCACGAACGAGACCACATTTATTCTTTAAACATTTGATTAATACATCCATTGATGGTTTATAAGCAATTGATTCTAGAGCAGAAACAGCACAATTAATTACTTGATAATTTTGGTTATCTAAACCTTGAATTAACCCAGAGATTGCTTGATCAGAAGCATTTTCTTCTAAAGCTCTAACAGCGGCAATACGAACCGAAGCATCTTGATCATCTAACGCTTTGATTAAAGAAACTATTGCTTCATCTGAATCAGTTCCCCATAAGGCAGAGGCAGCAGAACTACGAACTGAAGCATCTTGGTCATCTAATGCTTTAATCAAAGAAAGTATCGCTTCATTTGAATCATTTTCATATAAAGCAGAGGCAGCAGAACTACGAACCGAAGCATCTTTGTCATTTAATGCTTTAATTAATATAGGAGTCAGAGTACTCACTGTACTAAAATTAATAATTCTTCCCATAGCATATACAGCACGGCTACGAATCAAAGCATTGGGATGTTCTATTAATCGTAAAAGTACAGAGTTAATAGAGGGTATTTCTCGTAAAGCATCTATTGCATATCTAACTCCTTCTTTAACTCTTTCAATTAATATGTTTACTGCTGCTTCTGATTTAGTAATTCCTAATAACCTAACTTCCAATAATTTCGGCAAATTTAAATCAGTAATTAACTCAACAGTTTCCCCTTGCCATTCTTCCTTAACTTCACCCGCTAACCTCGCACCTAACTGCCAATCTATCTCCAAAGCCAACTTCACCAAACCTACTGCTTGAGATTGCTTATCTACCAACTGCATCATCAACGCTACAACTTCCGTCCACTTCAAATAATTCAAATATTCCCACTGCAAATCATCATCACTCAACTTCGGTAATTCTTCCAATAATCTTTCCGCAGCGTAATATTCTTGTAGCAGTTGATGACGAAACTGAATTTGATTTTCTGCACCAAGTTGAATCAAATGATGTTTGAGCAAATCATCTAACCATTTTTCTGCATCTCTTGGCTGATGATAATCTTGCTCTTTCAAAAACCTTGTCAAAATATCCCTTGCTTCCTGTATCGGAATAGTAACGGAAATCTCGGTTTTTGATTCTCCATGAGTCATTACCCAAGCTAAATGCTGTAACAACCGCTTCCACCAACGGCGAGATTCATCTGTTACCGAAATATCTTGTTTGAATTTATGATCGTAAATTTCGGTGAAGCGACGAAATACCGAACCCAAGTTTGATGGTACTTTATTCTGGTTACTCGCAAACACTGAACAAAGCATCATTAATAATAAAGGAGTTTCTCCCAACTCCTGCAAACGTCCTGACAACTGTTTGAGCAATTCTTCCCCTTGCTCTGGAAGATACCTACATACAAAATCCCGCATTTGGGTTTCTGTTAAAGGTTGCATTTGCAGCTTTTTCTCAATTCCTAAATCACCACCGATACCCAAATCCCGCGTGGTGAAAATCATTGGTGTGGTGTTGCGGTAATCTTGGCGAAATTTCTGTAAATCTTGTCTTGCTGCTTCTGATGGTAATTCGTTTACACCATCAATTAATAAAAGGAGTTTTCCTTGTCGCAATAATGTAGAGACGTTAAATTTAACGTCTCCGCTATCGATGGGTAAATTGCGATCGTGACGTAGGAGGAAGTCGCGAATTAAGCCGATTATTGAGGTTTTGTAAAAGCGGAGTTCTACAAGGATTGGGATTTGCTGGTTTTCTCCCGAATCCACCAGGGAATAAATTCCCTGGCTCATAGCTGAAGTCAGTTGAAACTGACTACTAGTAGAAGATTCAGTCGTCTTGAGACGACTTTCGCTGTTAGCCTGGAAATTCATTTCCAGGTGATTTTGCGCTGATTCCAATAACAACCGTAACAACGCTGTGGATTTACCAGAACCAGGGCGACCAATTAATAATACATGGTCATGAGAATATTTATGTAAACCGTTTAAAACTGTTAACCGTTCGGTTTCTTCTTCTTGCTGCTGCTTAATCTTCTCTACCATCAACCCAAAATCAAACAATGGTAATTGTCTTTCAGGTTCATCCCGTTGCTTCCCCACAACATCAGTTATGGTGTAACAGTTCCACCATTCTGCGTAGGCTTTGCCGATTGATTGTAGGTAAGCGTTGAAATTAACCACTATGATGTAGAAGAAGCGCCCAAGCGCAACTACGAGCCAATTTAATCAAGATTACTGGGATTATAACGAATTTGTACTAATTAAAGATGCGCAATCAAAGCCACTATCAACACCTTTGCAACTGACTCAAATGCACCACAATCTCATCAATTGCATTCCTAACGGTTCTAATCGGCTGTTCGGTTTGATTCACCATAATACTAAATACCATCGGACTATAATTAGGTGCGTTGACATATCCCGCAAGGGTGACAACACCTGTCATAGTTCCGGTTTTAGCTTGCAAATCCAAATCGGGTATATTGCTAAAACGATTTTTCAATGTACCATTTTTACCCGCGACTGGTAAGGAAGCACGGTAAACCGCAGCATAAGGAGATTTTGCCATGCCCTGCAATGTCTGCACCAAAGCTTGAGGACTAATTAAATCTTTGCGAGATAAACCCGAACCATCTACTACTTTATAACTTGTGGGGTCAACTCCGATGCTAGATAAGCTAGTTTTCATCACTTCTAAACCCGCTTGCACAGTAGTTTGATTGTTCTCTAATGGCTTTCTAACCGCTAAGGCTTTCAACAAAGCTTCTGCATACAAATTATTACTATTAATATTCGTCTCTTTAATCAACTCAGATATCGGTGGAGATTCTACTGCTGCTAACTCACGAACATTACTAACACTTCCCTGGTAAGATTTTGCCACAGAAATTCCTTCCTTTGCTAAACTTTGACCGAAATGTTGTAAAAAATTCTGTATCGGATCAAAAACTGCGATCGCAGTGACATCGGGACTCGAATCTTCAGCAAGTTGTCCTTTTAAGTAGAGAGTTTGTCCTTTTAAATCCCGTTGAATTTCCACATAACCTTTTTCACCTTTCGCTGCCGTCACCGTTTGATTGACAATTTTCCATCCAGATGCATCTATTGGATTATCCCATTTAAATAATAAAGGTTTGCCAACTGTTTGCGGAAATAATCTAAAAACAGCCGCATTTTCATTTAACATCAAACTGTTAACTGGTGCGCCGTAATAAAACTGGACATCTTCCCACATCCAACTCGGTTCAACCGCTTCACCTTTAAAATAACTATCATTAATTATTAACTGATTAATTCGACGCACGCCTTTTTGTCGCAACTGTTTTGCTAATACTGCAAGCTGTTCGTTTTTTAAACTAGGATCACCTCTACCTACCACTTGGACAACACCATTACCGTCACCGTATACAGAAGTCCGAATCCGATAGTTGGGACTAAGTGCCTGTAAAGCCGCCGCCGTTGTCATTAATTTAGTAACAGAAGCCGGAGTAAAGTATTTATTAGCATTTTGGCTGTAAAGTATTTGCGGTGAATCCAGATTTTGTACCAAAATACCCCAATGAGTTCTGTTGAATTGGGCGCGATTTGTCACAGCATCCATCGCCGAATTTAATTGAGAAGCACAAAATCTGTTTCCCGGAGTTGTAGGAGTATTTCGAGGAATTACAGGTATAGTTCTAGGAGTTGTTGGGATTACAACTCCTGGCTTTGTTTGTGCAATTGCTGCTTGCTGATTAACACCAATTTGAACGCCGAGAAATAGTAGTAATAAACTTAGAGAAGACTTTGTAGACATTCGAGTAAAGGTGATTCAATGTATTTTTATGAGTGTTTTAGCGTTACTGAGGTTCCGCAAATGTTGTCATTAAAACACAAATAAAACACCAAGATACTCGTATAAAATCATGTGCTATACAAAGTTTTTTCTCCTTACTCCCTAAGATTTCATCTGCCAATACTTATAAGCAGCGTAAGCAAAAGTCACAACTCCGGTGATGATGGCAGATTCATCAACTTCAAACTTGGGATGATGTAATGGATAATTGATTTTTCTCTCCGGGAAACCAACACCCAAACGGAACATCGAACCCGGAGCTTTTTCTAAATACACTGAAAAATCCTCTGCACCAAGAGAAGGTTCGGGTAAAACTTGAACGCGCGAGCCACCCCATGCTTCTTCAGCTGCTGATTGCAATATTTGAGTCAATGTAATATCATTTTGTACGCTGGGTATCCCTTGACGATAATTGACTTGATATGTCGCATCGTAAGTATCACAAACATTTTTAACGATGTTTTCAATCCAGTTCGGTAATTCTGCACGACTTTCTGGATGCAAAGAACGCACCGTTCCTAACAACCGCACAGAATCGGCGATGATATTAGAAGCTCTACCACCGTTAATTTGTCCTATACTCAATACTACCGGACGTAACGGATTCTGAGTACGGCTAATAGCTTGTTGCAATGTAGTAATTACCTGAGCAGCTATCCAGATAGCGTCTATTGCTTCATGAGGACGTGCGCCGTGTCCCGATTCCCCAGTTATAATAATCTCTATATCGTCTGCTGCTGCGGTTAATGCACCATAACGTACACCAACAGAACCCGCAGGTATAGAAGGAAAAACGTGAACACCTAAAATACCATCTATATTATCCATCGCTCCATCTGCAACCATCCAACTCGCACCTTGAGCAATTTCTTCCGCTGGCTGGAATAAAAACCGGATTTTCCCGGTGATCTCTTGTGATATTTGAGACAAAATCATTGCAGCGCCCAAACCCACCGTAGTATGGACATCATGACCGCAAGCGTGCATAATTCCTTGATTACGAGAAGCAAAATCTAAAGAAGCAAGTTCCTGAATAGGTAGAGCATCCATATCAGCACGAATAGCTAAAATACGCTTATCCTTACCATTACCTTCAAGTTCCCCAATCACCCCAGTTTTACCGACATTTTCCTCTACGTGAATACCACTAGAAGACAAAACCCCAGCCACAAAAGCAGCTGTCTGGAACTCCTCACCACTGAGTTCCGGGTGAGAGTGAATATGACGACGAATTTCAATTAAACGCGGTGCTAATTCTACTGCTAAATCTTTAATACGAGAAAGCATTGATTAATTATTTATGGGAACTTTTTTTCTATGATAAAGAAGTGTAAAACTAATTACTGTTAAAATTATACAAATTCTGTAGAGATTACTTGGTTGAAGAGATTGTCAAAAAGTTCTGACGCTCAGCACATAGGGAAGTGCGGGATTTAGAGGCGGAAATTCAAGTGGATTTGGATGAGTTGGAGAAGTTGCTGGGATGATTGACAGGAATTGATTTCTACATTTTTTAGAAAACCGAAATCTTGTAGAGACGCAAACCCTTACATCTCTACATTCTGAGGTTTTTATTTATCTGTATTAACTTTTGCCGCAACTAACCGCACCAATTCAATATCCACATCTAAAGACTCGGCGATTTGTTCTACAGTTGCACCCAAATTCAACATCAAAGGAACCGCTTCTAATTTACCTTCTAGTTTACCTTCTAATCTTCCTTCTAATTTACCTTCTTGTTTACCTTCTAATTTACCTTCTTGTTTACCTTCTTGTTTAGCTTCTTGGTAAACTTTGGTTTGTTGTAACTCACTAAATCCAAACATTTGCTCTATCTCCTCTCGACTTTTTTGGGGAAATTTGTAGATGATGATGGTTTCTATTAATTCGAGAAATTCCCGTTGGGTTATTTCCGAGTCTATTTGTTGTTTAGCAAAGTCAATTAACTCCCTGGCTTTTGTGAGAGCACTTGATTCTGGCTCTACTACTAATTTAACAGTTCCAATCGCAATCGATGGTGATGCTGGGGAATCGAGTTCGTCTAAATAGATGCGGGTGATTCGTCCAGATGTAACTAATTCTACATACCTTTCGGTTTCCCCTGTGTCTATGTTGCGGCTTGGGTATACCACGACTCCGCGCCAATTGTTGGTAAGTTGGGTTTTTTGACATACTCCCCGACCGTCGCGGACGGGGATTCTTGACACATCAATTCAACTTGCTACCGAGGTAGTCTTACGGTCGATCCGTGTCCGTTTAGAGTCGTGGCAATGCCCTATCCCGACTGTATTT
>JAAUSO010000057.1 GCA_012033205.1 Richelia sp. SL_2_1
AGGAGTTAGGAGTTAAGAGTGAGGAGTTAAGAGTGAGGAGTTAAGAGTGAGGAGTTAAGAGTTAGACCTTTGACCTTTAACCTTTAACCTTTAACCTTTAAAATGTATTTAGGTATAGATTTCGGAACTTCTGGTGCTAGGGGTATTGTAATCGGCTCTGCGGGAAATATCTTAGCGGAGGTTAGATTCGCTTTTAACGTGTCTTGCGAGACTGATTTAACAAATTGCTGGCAAACTGCTTTATTTAGTCTTCTAGAGCAAATTAACAGGGAATTACGACGAGAAATTACCCGGATTGCTATTAACGGTACTTCTTCGACAGTGTTACTGTGCGATGCTGTAGGAAATCCCGTGGATGTACCTTTACTCTACAACGATGCACGGGGAGCAGTGATGCAAGAAAAATTAAAAGGCATCGTACCAGCAAATCATACTGTATTGAGCGCTACTTCTAGTCTTGTAAAGCTGTTGTGGATGATGGAATTACCTTCTTTTACAAAAGCTAAATATTTTTTACATCAAGCAGATTGGTTGGGATTTCTTTTGCATGGGAAGTTGGGTATTAGCGATTATCACAATGCTTTAAAACTAGGTTATGACGTAGAAGCGTTGCAATATCCGGAATGGTTAAACAAATTACAGATATCAATTCATCTACCAAAAGTAACAATTCCGGGAAATCCTGTTGGTGAATTGCGTTCGGATATTGCTAATAAATATAACTTTCCTAAAAATTGTTTAGTGTGTGCGGGTACGACAGATAGTATTGCGGCATTTCTTGCTAGTGGTGCAAATTCTCCAGGGTTAGCGGTAACTTCTTTGGGTTCTACATTAGTTTTAAAACTTTTGAGTCGTACTCGTGTAGATAATTCTCAATACGGAATTTATAGCCATCGTTTCGGAAATTTATGGTTAACTGGGGGTGCTTCTAATACGGGTGGTGCTGTATTAAAGCAATTTTTTAGTAATGAGGAATTAGAAAAAATTAGTGGTGAAATAAATGTAAAAAAATCAAGTGGTTTAGATTATTATCCATTATTAAAACCCGGAGAACGTTTTCCAATTAACAACCCTAATTTACCACCCCAATTAGAACCGCGCCCTGATAATTCTGTAGAATTTCTCCATGGTTTGTTAGAAAGTATGGCTCGAATTGAAGCGCGGGGGTATGAGTTATTGCAAGAGCTTGGAGCAGATAAATTAACTCGTGTTTATACGGCTGGTGGTGGTGCAAAAAATCTTGTTTGGAGCGAGATTAGAAAGCACTATTTAGGAGTTCCAGTAGTTTCTTCTATAAATACTGAAGCCGCTTATGGTAGCGCATTATTAGCAATGAAAGGTTTAAAAAGTGCAGAAATGTAGAGACGGGGCGTATTGCTACGTCTCATTCAAAAATTGCTACGTCTCATTCAAAACTCGATTAGTAAAAAATCAATTTTATAGATTAATATTTCAAAGGTATTTTCAAAAATTTAGATATAGTTTTTGCAATGATAAAAGATTTTTTTGATGTTGCGAAATAGCCGATATTTATATATTTGTGAGATTTGAAATATAGTCTAACTAAATAATTTTTTTCATCATCACGATGAATACTAGTTCTTTTAATAGCGATAAATCTAATATTTTTTAAAGGATATTCAGCAATATAAACTTTGTTAGCGAATAATTCTATACGTTTATGAATAAACTTATTAAGACTAGTGTTGATTGCAAAATAATTAGATTCGCTAGTATCAAAACGAATTAATAATATGCCAGGAATTAATAAAAATAAACTAAATAAAATTAAACTTAGTTTGACTTTTAGATTATCATAACCGGACAGAATCCAAAAAAATCCTGCCATTATAAATAAATTGATAATCAGTAAACGAAAAGAGAATTTTCTGCGATTTCTTACCTGTTTTAAATCACTTAATACCAGCAGACTAACCGTCTTTTTTACAACTCTCATTGACAAGTAGCCTGTTTCTACTCGTAAGTATTTTTCCTGAGTTATAACTCAGAAATTATATCTTGTAAAATAATACCTAAAAATATTCAGTTAATTTGATGCTGGTAATACGGATGAGAATATTTTATTATTAAACCGCAGAGGAAAGAGTTAGGAAGAGAGGATGATGCGTTTTATCCCTTGTTTTAAAACGGGAACATTGAAATTTATTAATAAACCCAAAGGTTTTTTAGTCATTTTTAAGTAAGAAATAACTTGAGCTTCATGTTTCGGAGCTAAATTTTCTACAGCTTTCAATTCCACAACTAAAACATCATTAACTAAAAAATCTAATCTTCCTTCACCAACAGAATGCCCTTTATAACTGACAGCCATAGGAAATTCATCACGATAGGGTATTTTGCGTTGCGAAAACTCTACAGCCAAAGCTTCTTGATAAAGTGACTCCAAAAAACCCGCGCCCAAAATCCGATGCACCTCAATAGCAGCCCCAATTACACCATAAGTCAACTGCTCCAAACCCTCAAACTCTCTCATACTTCTTTTCTCTGCGCCCTCTGCGCCTAGTAAGGTTTTTTCTCTTCTCCTATTATTCCCCGCAAAAACCCAAAAATTACTCCTCCCCCAAACTCCTCAAAGCCAACAAACCAGCACCATAAACAGCTTCAAACCTCGGAAAAATCACCTTAATCTCAGGATTAATACAACTTACAAACCTCTCCCATATCCTGCACTTACATTTCCAAACACTTCCCGTAGTAACTATCTCTAAAAACTCTCCCTCAACAAAAATTTCATTAATAACAGTCACCGTAGCTTTCACCAACTCTTCGACAGCATCATCAATAATATTATTAGCAACTTCATCACCTTCCAATGCTGCGTTATCAACAATTGGAGCTAAGGCAGCAATTTCTTTTACACCCCATCCCCGTCGATAAACTACTTCTATTAATTCTTCTATATTGCTTAAACCAAGATGGTTTTAAAAACTTTTATTAAACTAGTTGATTTTTCTCGTCCATCATCAGCTTTTAAAGCGGCTTGCATTCCCGCAACTGCAATTTTATAAGCTCCACCTTCATCACCTAAAATATATCCCCAACCACCGACTCTTTTAGTTTTTCCTTGATAATTTCTACCGAAAACTATTGAACCCGTACCCGCAGCAACAACAATTCCCACATCGTTACCAATTCCACCGATTAAAGCAATTAATGCATCGTGACAAATCACGATATTTTGCGATTTTATATTACTAATTATAGGTATATCTTTAACTATGTTTTTGATTAATTTAATATCTCTTGAACGTGCGACACCAGCTAATCCCAAACAAATCGCGTTGATTTGAAGATTATCTTTTTTAATTATTGCTTTACTAATTGCAGATTCTATTGAATATTTTGCAGCTTCAATTCCCACACTTTGATAATTAGATGAATCAGCTTCACCGCGTCCAATAATTTGGCGATTTTCATCCATTAAGACGCAAATTGTTTTACTTCCACCACCATCTATTCCTAAAACATAAACCATCTTATTTGAAGTTTATTTAATAGCGCTGAAGCGCAACTACAAACAAATATTTATTTACTTTCTAATCTTTAGAAGTCGGGTTTTTATGAAATTTGTCAGCGTGTTACAGATAATTATTCTAAAAACCCGACTTCTCAACGAAGACGAACGTCAATATAATTCGCAATTAGCAATTACCTAACTCTTTGGTTCTTCTTCTAATGGAATAAAGAAGATAGTCGCCATACCAGGAATAGTTAATAAACAAACAATCACAAAAAATACTGGATATCCCACCGATTCTTGAATTCCACCGCTAATTGCACCGGGAAGCATCAAACCTAATGCCATTAATCCTGTAGAAATTGCAAAGTGAGAGGTTTTATATTCGCCTTTGCAAATATACATTAAGTAAACTGTAAAAGCTGTAAATCCTAAACCGTAACCAAATTGTTCCAAGGAAACTAAAGGATAAACTAATTCTAATGGTGGTTTAGCGTAAGCCATGTAAACATAAAATAAATCCGGTAAATTTAATGCTAAAGCCATTGGTAGCAGACATTTTTTTAATCCATATTTAGCAATTAATAATCCACCTAAAATACCGCCGCTAATTAACGAAATTACGCCAAATGTTCCATATACTAAGCCGTATTCTGATGTAGTTAAGCCCAAACCACCAGCAGTTCTTTCATCTAATAAAAACAAAGTTGCTATTTTGAGCAGCATCGCCTCACCCAATCGATAAAGTAAGATAAATCCTAAAATAGGAATGATATTACGTTGAGCAAAATACGAGCGAATTACTGTTACAAAAGGAATATCATTTCTGGTAGATTCTTTATTAGTTCTTCTTCCTGATTCTGGTTGTGGCAGAATAAAAAGATGAAATATAAAAAGTATTGCAAAAATGAAAGATGCGAATCCAATAGTAATACTCCAACTTAAAGGAATATTCTCGGTATAATTTTCTAAATTTCCTGCTAAATAAACTAAAAATCCCGTACTAAAGATAATTGCTAGTCGATAGGATAGAGTGCGAATCCCCACAAAAAAGGCTTGTTTCTTTTCAGTTAATGCCAACATATAAAAGCCATCTGTGGCAATATCGTAAGTTGCAGAAATAAACGCTCCAACTAATAATATTGCTAAAGAAAGAGAAAAAAAGCTTGATGTTGGTAGTTGAAAAGATAAAGCTAATATACCCAAGCATATACACATGGCAAACTGCATAGTCAGCAGCCATCTTCTTTTTGTAGAATAAATATCAACCGCTGGTCCCCAAAACATTTTGACAACCCAAGGAAGGTTAATTATACTTGTCCAAAATGTAATTTGAGCGTTATCAATTCCCAAATTTTTATAAAATACAACAGATACCGCATTGATAATCATATACGGCATTCCTTCAGCAAAATAAAGGCTGGGAATGTAAGCCCAAGGTGAAAGAAATTTACTTTTCGGTTGATCAGTTTGAGTGGTCATTCTATTTTAGATTTTAGATTTTAGATTTTAGATTTTGGATTAACTGTATGTCTAAAGCCAGAAGCTCGAAATAATGATACTGTCTGATTTTTTGGTGATAATTGCCATTAACTAATACTAAGAAGGTATATGTAATTAGACAGAACTTACGTAATTTTAGTCAGACGTAATATAGTTACAGCTTGTGCCACAAGTTCAAATGAAGGCAAGTCTAAATTATAAAATTCGCCTGCTGTGATGAAATTCAGATAATCTTTATAATTTATTACATTAATTACTTAGATGAGGTATTTTTTGCATAATTATTTTTCTAAGTCAATATTTTTTTATACAAGTTATCAGGAATCAGTTATCAGTGAATAGTGATCAGTTAAGAGTTAAAAATTATTAGTAAGTAGTGGGAGCATCCTGCTCCCTGTATATTATTTTCTATCTCCCCATCCCCTTGTCTCCTGCTCCCAATCACCAATTACCCATTACCAATTCCCAATTACCACTTCCTAATTCAACCACAAAGAACAAATTAGATTTTTAATGATTTTGTCAAGATCAAGGCAAGCTTGTGGCAAAATTTATTAGAGTTTATAAGAGTTCTCACAAACCGGAGTTTTCCCAACATGACTACCAACCTTCCAAGTCTTTACGACCCTTTTTCCACTGAAGCTAAATGGCAGAAGTTTTGGGAAGAGAAACTGTTGTACAAAGCTGACCCTAATCACAGTGGTGAACCTTATACTATCGTAATTCCACCACCGAATGTTACCGGAAAGTTGCATTTGGGTCACGCTTTTGGTGATACTTTAATTGATTGTCTGGTGCGCTATCACCGCATGAAAGGACGCAATGCATTGTATCTTCCCGGAACTGACCACGCGAGTATAGCAGTACAAACAATTCTTGACAATCAACTTAAGGAAGAAGGTAAGACTCGTTACGATGTCGGACGTGAGAAGTTTTTAGAACGTGCTTGGGAGTGGAAAAAGGAATCTGGAGGGAATATTGTCAATCAGTTGCGGCGTTTGGGTGTTTCGGTGGATTGGACGCGAGAACGCTTTACAATGGATGAAGGTTTATCCCAAGCTGTTCTTGAAGCTTTCGTGCGTCTTTATAATGAAGGTTTAATTTATCGGGGAAATTACTTAGTTAATTGGTGTCCGGCTTCGCAATCGGCAGTTTCCGACTTAGAGGTTGATCAGAAAGAAGTTGACGGTAAACTTTGGCATTTCCGCTATCCTCTCACCGACGGTTCCGGCTATCTGGAAGTAGCTACAACTCGTCCAGAAACTATGTTGGGAGATACTGGAGTTGCTGTAAATCCCAACGATGAACGCTATAAGCATTTAATCGGTAAAACATTAACTTTACCAATAATGAACCGGGAAATCCCAATTATTGCTGATGAATTAGTAGACCCGACCTTCGGTACAGGTTGTGTAAAAGTTACACCTGCTCACGACCCCAACGACTTTGAAATGGGTAAGCGTCACGATTTGCCGTTTATTAATATTATGAATAAAGACGGCACGATGAACGAAAATGCCGGAGAATTTCAAGGACAAGACCGTTTTGTTGCTCGTAAGAATGTTATAGGAAGATTGGAAGCGGATGGTGTTTTAGTTAAAATTGAAGATTACAAGCATAGTGTTCCCTACAGCGAACGCGGTAAAGTTCCTGTAGAACCGTTGCTTTCTACTCAGTGGTTCGTTAAAATTCGTCCGATGGCTGATCAAGCGCTGGAATTTTTCAATGAGAAGCAGTCTCCAGAATTTTATCCCGAACGTTGGAAAAAGGTTTATCGTGATTGGTTGGTAAAATTAAAAGATTGGTGTATTTCTCGTCAGTTATGGTGGGGGCATCAAATTCCAGCTTGGTATGCTGTGAGTGAAACCAATGGTGAAATTACGGATAATACGCCGTTTATAGTCGCAAAAAATGAAACAGAGGCTTGGGAAAAAGCTAAATCACAATATGGCGAAAATATCCAATTAGAAAGAGATGCGGACGTACTCGATACTTGGTTTTCTGCTGGATTATGGCCTTTCTCTACCTTGGGATGGCCCGAATCAACCGAGGATTTAAAGAAATATTATCCTACCAGTGTCTTAGTAACTGGCTTTGATATCATCTTTTTCTGGGTAGCAAGAATGACAATGATGGCTAGTCATTTTACCGGAGAAATGCCCTTTAAAGATGTTTACATCCACGGTTTAATATTGGATGAAAACGGTAAAAAAATGTCCAAATCCAAGGGAAATGGTATCGACCCGTTATTATTAATGGATAAATATGGTACCGATGCTGTACGCTACACCTTGGTTAAAGAAGTTATCGGTGTCGGACAAGATATCCGCTTAGATTACAACCGTAAAACCGATGAATCCCCCTCTGTCGAAGCATCACGCAACTTTGCCAATAAGTTGTGGAATGCCGCTCGATTTGTAATGATGAATTTGGACGAACAAACACCGCAGCAGTTAGGAGAACCCATACCAACAGAATTAAGCGATAAATGGATTTTGTCTCGCTACCATCAAGTTGTCCAAGAAACTAACACTTACATGGACAAATATGGCATGGGAGAAGCTGCTAAGGGACTTTATGAATTTATTTGGGGTGATTTCTGCGATTGGTATATTGAACTAGTTAAATCTCGTTTACAAGAAGATGCAGAACCAACATCGCGACGAGTAGCGCAACAAACTTTAGCATATGTATTAGAAGGAATTTTAAAACTTCTTAGTCCCTTTATGCCTCATATTACCGAAGAAATTTGGCATACTTTGACTCAACAAGGAACATATTCCAATTTAAGTTTATCATTACAAAACTATCCCCAAACAGATGCAAAATTAATTGACACCGAATTAGAAGCAGAATTTGAATTATTAATCGGCACAATTCGCACAATTCGCAACTTACGAGCAGAAGCAGACGTTAAACCTGCCGTAAAAGTTACCGTTAATTTGCAAAGTGAAAGCGTTAAAGAACGTCAAATTCTTAATACTGGAGCATCTTACATTAAAGATTTGGCAAAGGTTGAGAATTTAACTATTGCTGACAAAACAAATAGCGATAAAGTTACGGAGAAGAAATCTCAAAGTGCCTTAAAATTAATTATCTTAGGTTTTCTAACAATTACCTTAGCCAGAGTAGCTTATGCTGTAGCAATTACCGTAGATAACATTCCTTTCTTTGGAACATTTTTTCAACTTGTAGGACTTGGTTATTCACTATGGTTCATTAAGATATATTTACTTTCTAGTGAAAAAAGACAAGAATTGCAAAAAAGATTCTTCAAATCATCTTCCCCATCAAATATTACCCAAGTAGAATCATCAGAAACCTTAGAAAGTGGAGAAGTTGCCACAGGCGTTTTTGGTACCGTACAAATCCTACTACCCCTAGAAGGTGTAATCGATATGGAAGCCTTACGTGGCAAACTAGAGAAAAATCTCAGTAAGATAGAAGCGGAAGTACAATCCCTCACTGGTAGATTGAGTAACTCCAAATTTGTTGATAAAGCACCCGCAGACGTGGTACAAGGAGCCAGAGATGCTTTGAGTGAAGCAGAAAAACAAGCCGAAATTTTGCGCTATCGCCTTAAAGGCATTCAATAGTTATGAGTTAGGAGTGATGAGTTATGAGTTATGAGTTCACAAGAGTACAATCGCACTAGTAGGGATGCCCATCCCATAAAATGTTTGATGATTTATCTTTTCTTTGTAGCTGATTTCATTGCAAATTCCTTTAATACCGGGAATTTGATTCTTAACTCCTAACTCCGGTACAGACGTAGCAATACGCCCCGTCTCTACAACTCCTAACTCCCAATTCCTAACTCCTAACTCCTAATTCCTAACTTTTTAAAATCATGTTATATCTAGCCCAGGTGCATAAAAATGAATTTTTAGTTCAATCCGAATTACGGTTGTTAGCGCGTCAAGAAACTGAAAATATGTGGGCGATGATTCCAGAAGAAGCTGTTATTCTTCTGGGAAAAGGTAAACATTTCACCGAAAAATTGCTCGTCTTAGTAGAACTTTCTTCCACAGGGGAAATTGAAAAAATTGAAGATGCTAGCAACTGGGTATTAGAAATAGTACAAAAATATCTGACCACCGGAATTTCTCCCGATTTTCTTCGTCAAGAAGCCGAACGTGCTGAATATTGGAGACAAAACTTGACTCTACAAAATCAAGATTTGGCACGTCGCACTTTAGAATTAGAAGCACGTAGAGAACAAATTCAAGCTTTAGAAGAAGCCCTGAAACGTGATAAAAGTGAAACTGATCATCAAGATGAAAAGGTTGATTAGAGACGCGATATAACAGAGACGCGATATATCGCGTCTCTACATTATTTTTACAAACGACCGATATTAGTCAATCCTAAAACAATACCTACACCGAGAAGATGACCAAAGCACATGGCACCAACAAATGCTGGTACACTTAAAGGCAGAGGTAAACCGGGGAACTTTGGTCCTACCTGGGGATAGCTAATAATCCTGGGAGCTAGCAAAACTGTAATCAAACAGCAAAGGCTAATGATTATTCCTACAGTAGGATTCCAACTAGGTGTGGAGGGAACTGTTGGTTGAACTGCTAATAATATTGATGAAATCAAAGCTTCTTCTCCTAAAATGAAGAGACAAAATATATAAGCCATCAAAATTATAAAAATTGCTGAGAAAATAACCTAAATATGTCGTAAGAATTTACAATTTTTTCAAATTTCGCTACAAATATTCATATTCCTATTCTTATTCATAATTATATGCGAGTCAAAATCTGCGGAATCACTCAACCACACCAGGGTAAAACCATTACTTCTCTTGGTGCAACAGCATTAGGATTTATTTGCGTACCTTCATCACCGAGGTATGTCAACTCAGAGCAAATAAAAGCGGTAATAGAACAGTTACCGCAGCAAACCGATAAAATCGGTGTTTTTGCGAACTCTAGCAAAGAAGAAATCGCTCAAACTGTCGCAGAAAGTGGATTAACAGGTGTACAACTTCACGGAGACGAATTCCTTGACTTTTGTCAACAACTGCGTAATTATTTGCCAAATGTAGAAATTATCAAAGCTTTACGAATCAAGACTGTCGAGGATTTTGATCGAGCAAAACCTACACAGAATATGTAGATACCTTATTACTTGATGCTTATCATCCCGAACAATTGGGAGGTACAGGTAAAACATTAAATTGGGATATGCTACAACAATTTAATCCCGACTGTCCCTGGTTTCTCGCTGGAGGATTAACCCCCCAAAATGTTTTAGAAGCCCTAAATAAAGTAAAACCCAACGGCATTGATTTATCAAGCGGCGTAGAAACAGCACCCGGAGACAAGGATTTAGATCAAGTTCGTCAGTTGTTTGAAAAATTAAGGAAGTCGGGGTGATGGGTAATGGGTAATGGGTAATGGGGGAAATAATTAATAATCAGGGAGTTTTGACGGACACGGTAAGCGCTTCACGTTCAACTATATACTTCAATTACCAATTACCAATTACCAATTACCAATTACCAATTCCCTATTAAAAAAAGCTTGGTTGGTGACGAATCAAACTAAAAAATTCTTCGCGGGTTTTCTGCTCTTCCTCGAAAACTCCGAGCATAGCGCTGGTTACAGTCCAAGAACCGGGTTTTTGCACTCCCCGCATTACCATGCACATATGTGTAGCTTCCATAACTACGGCAACGCCTTGTGGATCGAGAATTTCTTGAATAGCTTCGGCAATTTGTCGATTTAAACGTTCTTGTACTTGCAAGCGTCGAGAATACATTTCTACAATTCGAGCCAGTTTGCTTAGTCCCACAACTTTCTGATTGGGAATATAAGCAACATGAGCTTTACCCATGAACGGTAACATATGGTGTTCGCACAAACTAAAAAAGTTGATATCGCGAACCAATACCATTTCGTTATGACCTTCGTCAAATATTGCACCGTTAACTAGGTCTTCCAAAGATTGACTGTAACCACTAGTCAGAAATCGCATGGCTTCTGCTACCCGCTTTGGTGTTTTGAGTAACCCTTCTCTTTCGGGATCTTCTCCAACTCCTAAAAGCATTGTTCTGACAGCATCCTTCATTTGCTCCATGTCTTCCTCTGAGGGAGGATGTAAACTAGGTTGCGAGCCAGCTTTAGTATTGCGGTCTGGTCTGGGATTTACGGCATCTTCTAAGTTCGTAATCAGAGGAGATTGAGAAGCATTGGAACCGTTAGAACTAGCAATAGTCATGATGTCAGTCTTAATTAAAATGGGGGCGAATGAGTAATAAATCAAGGTGTGAGCAATTACAATTTACAGTGACGAGATAATCCGCAATGAGAGTGAATATTGTATCCATTCAACCCATAGCAGACCACGTAAATAACCCTGGTATCAAACTGATAAAAGTAGTTGATTGGGGAATAATCACGTATCGCGAATTAGTAATTGTGCTATTAATTGTGAATTATTGTCGTGACTGGTAATTGATGACCAATCGAAGAATAGTTGACAACTGATAATTTATAAAACCCCAGCACTAGGCATTAAAATTAATTCATCAACAACAGCTTGTCTTGGTAGTAATGCGGTGTGGAGAATCGATTGAGCAACAATTTCTGGTGTAAGCATATTTGAACGGTCAAAATCGGCATTTACGGTTTCTGAATCCCAAAGTTCTGTATTTACTGCACCGGGACAGACGGCTGTTACACGAATTCCATTATTGCGTTCTTCTTGAGCGAGGGCTTGAGAAAGGGCAATTACACCTGCTTTGCTAACGCTGTAGGCTCCCCAGTTAGCAAATGCCTGTTTGCCCGCAATGGAAGCTACATTAATAATTGTGCCTGTTTTTTGTTCGCGCATCGAGGGTAAAATTCCCTTAATACATTCAAATACGCTGGTAAGATTCAAATCGATTACTTTTTGCCAGTCAGATAAAGATGTTTGGCTCAATGTGGCGGTATAACCCATACCAGCATTGTTAACAAGAATATCTATTTTACCAAAGTCTAATGCTACTTGATATATCTGTTCTTGGACTTTCGATAGGTTTGCTAAATCCACTGCATAAGTTTTAGCTTGGACTCCAGCTTTAATCGCAGCATTTTCTACTGCTGCTAATTTCTCGGTAGAACGACCTAATAAGGCAACATCTATTCCCGAAGATGCAAAAGCTAAAGCTGTTTGTTTGCCAATACCACTGCTTGCACCAGTAATCAAGGCACGTTTTTTATGTTCAACCATACCGTTGTTTTGAAATCATTAGTTGTTTAGTCCTATTGATAAAAGGAATTACTCCACAAGAAAACAGCCTAAATAATATAGATTAAGCCGACCAAAAACTCCGATGCTTCATTAACAAGGTAAATTTATTTACTAAAACTTTTTTACAAAGGACTGTTTTTTTTTCACAAAATAATAATAGTCCCTAGGGGTCGAGATTTTTACTAAATGTTAAACAGTAATTTCTCGACGATAAGCCGTATTGTATGGCTATCTGCTATGTAAATACTAGACAAGTCTAGACATTACTTGACGTTTCAAGGGGAGCATGGGAGCGGTTATCCCTCAACGTCCAGGCACGGTTAAGCCAACCGTGCATAGTTTTCTAAATTTTTAGCTCTTTTACAGACGCTAACGCTAATGCTAGCTTCGATTCACTCTCAGATGACCAGAAGCCATCAATTGCAATTGCCTATGACATTAATTTCTGTTTGCCTATGACAAAACAAAGATTATTGTTAATAACTGTTAAGCAACATAGGCAATTATAACATTGTCGCAGTTAATGGCAATCTCTAGAAAGCTATCATTGTTCAGCTTCAGTTAAAATTCCCATTTTGCGGAATCTTTGGTAGCGCATTTCTTTTCTTTCTTCGTTGGTAAAACCGTTGAGTATTTCCAAGTTCTCTAATAACGCTGTTTTGAGAGTGCGAGCGGCTTGCAAAGGGTCGGAATGAGCGCCACCAATTGGTTCTGCTAATATTTGGTCGATAATTCCCAAATTTTTCAGGTCGTGGGAAATTATTTTTAAAGCTGCCGTTGCTTGGGGTGCCTTCCCTGCATCTTTCCATAAAATCGCCGCACAAGCTTCGGGAGTTGCCACGGTGTATACAGAATGTTCAAACATCATAACGCGATCGCCAATTCCAATACCGAGAGCTCCACCGGAACCACCTTCACCGATAACGGTACAGATAATGGGAACGTCGAAAGAAAACATTTCTCGTAAATTATAAGCAATTGCTTCACCTTGACCTTGCCGTTCAGCAATAACGGTAGGTAAAGCGCCGGGAGTATCGATAAAAGTTACGATGGGCATTCCAAACTTGTTAGCGTGTTCCATCAACCGTAATGCTTTGCGGTATCCTCCAGGAGAAGCCATACCAAAATTACGGGCAATGTTATCTTTAGTGTCTCGTCCCTTTTGATGTCCTAAAATGACTACAGATTGATTTAACAAACGTGCGACTCCACCGACTAAAGCCGGATCATCTGAACCACAGCGATCGCCATGTAGTTCGATCCATTCATCAGTAATTGCTTGAATGTAGTCCAGAGTACTGGGACGACGGGGATGACGAGCAACTTGTAGCCGCTGGGTAGGGGATAGACTGCTGAAAATTTCTTCCCGTAATTGCATAGCGCGTGCTTCTAATTGATGAATCTGAGTAGTCACATCAACGCCATTTTCTTCGGCAAGTTTACGAATCTGCTCAATTCGGCTTGCTAGTTCTGCAAGGGGCTTTTCAAAGTCCAAAAGTAGCGGTTTACGCTCTTGTGTTGTAGCCATTGTTTAAATAATTAGTTGTGAGTTATCAAGTTATGAATGTTATGAGTTATGAGTTGAGAAAATATATGAATAAATTCTGACTCTTAACTCATAACTATCAACCGTTAACCGTTAACTACTAAAGAACCCCGTCAGCAAAAATATCCTTTGTTGAGCAGGCAATAATAGCGGCTTGTCAAATCGGGATGATTTTTTGTAGCCCCTGTGTTAACTGTTAACCGTCGTCACACTAGCAGCGGTCGAAATCCATGTTTGACGGACACTTGACCAATCTGCTCCATTTTCTCTACGGTAATCTGATTGCGTCCCCAAGAAAAGTTAGTGTACAACTTTTCAAATTCAAGCAACATTGACTCGGCAAAACAAGCAAAAAGTTGACGTGCTGGAACATCCATGTTGACAATGTTCATGATTTTCCAGTCAATGTCGAGAGAATGCTCTACAATGCCACCGTTGAGTACGTACACATCGGGATGCTGAATTTTGGTTCCTAAATTTTTAGGATAGCCGCCATCAATTAACAAGCAAGGTTTTTTCAACATCGTGGGGTCAATTTCCACACCTTTGGGCATACTAGCCACCCAAACAATAATGTCTGCTAGGGGCAACGCTTCCTCTAAACCCATTATTTTTCCACGACCGAGGTCAGATTGCAAGGATGAAAGGCGTTCGATGTTACGCGCTATCAATAACAGTTCCTTGACATTTGTCTTGGCATCCAACCAACGACAAACGGCGCTACCAATGTCTCCCGTAGCACCACATACCGCAACTGTTGCATCACTTAGTTCTATGCCAAGTTTTTTCGAGGCTTGCTCTACTTGCCGACAAATAATGTAAGCAGTATGAGTATTTCCTGTAGTAAACCGTTCAAACTCTAATTTGATGTTGCGGATTTGAGGAATTTGTTCTAACTTAAAATTCTCAAAAATAATCGAAGAAAAACCACCTAAAGCAGTAATATTTATACCATGCTTTTGGGCATGAGCCATCGCATTTAGGATTTTGCGAGTGGCAGCCTTCATACGTCGAGAAGCCAGCATTTCCGGTAAAAAGCAAGATTCTACATACCGCCCTTCGATTTTTTGTCCGGTTACACTTGTTACCGTAATATTATCTACTATTTGGGGTGGAGCGCTACACCAAAAATCTAACCCCTGGTCGGCATATTCTGGGTAGCCTAATTCTTTTGCTACTCTTTGCGCGTGTTCTAAACTTGTGAGATGTCCGATTAAACCAAACATGAACTGTTAATTTCGGCTTATGCTTTGTGAAAGGATTAAAGGTGTGGAATATAAATAAACACCATAAGAACTGCTCCTCTGGAAAACCGTAAACGGTACCCTATTATTTAGGGCGAGAAAAGCCGAGGAGCAATAAAATGGCAATTATTCCTGTTGTCAAAGAAGACAGTCTACTGCGATTTATATGGCTCGGAGTCCGTATGCAGAAAGACGCATGATATCGCGAGTTGTGAAGCCAATATTACTCAATGCGTCTCCGTATTGAATCATAAAGTCTTCTACTAAAGCATCTTTACCCATTGCCATATTTTCGGCATCCTGCTCTACTTCATTAAGCATTCTCCAGATAATAGGCAGATTTTGGGCGTTAGCTTCTTCTAGTTCAGCTTTTGATTCTGCAAAATGTTCCTTTAACCAAACTTCTCCAAAGTTGAGGTGAGTATATTCATCTTGAACAACACCCTCAGTAATTTTACGAGAAAAGTCATCTGCGACTGGAATAAAAATATGATAAGCAGCGATCGCAAAGCATTCGATAATCAAAGATTGAATTAGCAGACAAGTCACAACTTTTTCTTGTGCGGCTGCGTCTTGGAAATTTTGATGCAATTGAGCAAAAAATTTCTTGGCAAATTCCATATCAGCCGTTACTTCGAGATTTTTAGCACAAGCTTGAAAACCTTTCTTGTGACGCATCTCCATTTTTGAAAGACGAACTAAATCATCTTTTTTATCTGGTAGTAATTGCGCTAGTGATAAATAATTATCGTATGCCTCTTGTTCTCCCTCAACCACAATGGCGTTAATGCGGCTAAAAGCGTCTTTATATGTTTCGCTGCGATAATCTAGTTCAGATGGGGCTATAAGCTCCTGCATCTTGGGTTCCCTCCTAAATATGATATTTGATACAAAATGATGAAGTTTGAATGAAGTCATGAGATTTGTCACAAATCAACCTTTACGGATATCAAGTCAGAGGTATAAATTGCTTTATGTTAATAACCAGCATCAGTTAGGTTCAGTTTTGCGCTTCATGGTTTACCCTTCATCATTAACGGAATTTACGTGGTTTAATTTTACTTAACAAGCCACTATGTTATACATTAGCTGTTGCTGGGGGCGATTGCTCTAGTAACAGGAAAACTAATGCTTGGATAAAGATTTATTTATGTTTAAACCAAGCCGGACGCGAAAATACGGTAATTTTTTGACCCTAGGAGTACTATTGCTGTTGGCGGTGATTATCCTATTACCGCTAATTGTGGTGTTCCTAACATCATTCGCAACCACCGGAACGACTCAAGATGTGTTACCAAGAAATAACTGGGATATAACCAATTACCGCGATGCATGGGGGCGAGGTAAGTTTTTACTAGCGTTTGCTAACTCTACCTTAGTCGCTGTTTGTGTAACCTCTTTTCAGATTATAACTTCGGCACTGGCTGGTTACGCATTGGCGAGGTTGAAGTTTCAAGGACGTTCGCTATTACTATTGATTGTTTTAGCGACTCTGGTAATTCCTTTTCAATTACTAGTGATTCCTGTATTCTTAGTACTCAAATGGGGACATTTAATAAATACCTATTGGGCGCTGATTTTACCCACTGCGGCGAATGGTTTCGGTATTTTCTTACTACGGCAGTATTTTCAGAGTATTCCCGTAGAATTAGAAGAGGCAGCAGCCATAGACGGAGCAAATAGATTACAAATATTGTGGCAGGTAATGTTACCTTTAGCTCGTCCGGCATTGGTAACGCTGTTTTTATTTACTTTTATTGGTGAATGGAACGATTTATTTAAGCCTTTAGTATTTACAACTAAACCGGAATTAAGAACGGTACAACTGGCTTTAGCTGAGTTTCAAGAGCAATTTACCAATAATTGGCCTTTATTAATGGCAGCAGTCACCATTGCCACCGTACCTGTAATGTTACTATTCCTCATCGGACAGCGGCAATTTATACGCGGTATCGCCACAACGGGAATTAAGAATTAGGTTAAAGGTTAAAGGTTAAAGGTTAAAGGTTAAAGGTTAGATTAATTTAATTCCTAACTGTATAATCCAAAATCCAAAATCCAAAATTCTTAACCTATGCCACTAAATGAAGTGTCATATATCCGTAATAACTCGGTGCCAAGACAATTGTATTTAGAGGTAATGTTTTTGAGACAGTAAAATAAACTGTCATGATTAAAGAGTAATATTTAAAGATTTTTGAACTAAGCTTTAAATTGAATTCAAGCGTAAGCAGTCAAATGAATCACGTGGATGAGAAGAAACTACCTGCTGTGTTAATGGCATCAAGTTCAACTGAACTACTTCAACGTTATGCAGTAGGAGAAAGAGATTTTCCTGGTAGCAGATTAAATGGTGCCGATTTAACTCGTGCTAATCTTAGCGGTGCTGATTTGAGCAGAGTTCATCTGCAATATGCTTACTTAGCAGGTGCTAATATGCGGAATACTAATCTTAGCCAAACCTTGCTCAATGGAATTCAATTAGTGGGTGCCGATTTACGAGAAGCTAACTTGAGTATTTCAAATGTGAGTGAGGCTGATTTGTCTGGTAGTGATTTGAGCAATGCTGTTTTAAGAAATGCTGACTTACGCGGTACTGATATCAGTAATGCAAATCTTAGCTGTGTGAATTTATCAGGTGCGGATTTGCGCTACGCGAATTTAGTTAATTCTAATTTCAGCTATACAAACTTTCGCAATGCATTTTTAGCTGCGGCGAATTTAAGTAGTGCTTATTTGGTTGGTGCTAATTTAAGCCATGCCGATCTTAATGGTGCAAATGTAGAGAACGCTTTATTTGGATATAACAAAGGATTGAATAAGGCTGCAAAGCTTAATCTACAACTGCGTGGAGCAATATTTATAATTGATGATAATTGAGCGATTATCATGATGTCTGGTTAGAAACTTGTAATAAAGGGAACAGGGAACAGGGAATTGGGAATTGGGAATAGGGAATTGGGAATAGGTTTTGCTGTGGATTTTCTGGTGATTATTCTGTTTCTTGGATTTGCAAACGGACTGTACGTTCGGTAGTACCACTAATCCTTAATTCCATGACTTCACCACCGAGGGGTTCTAAACAATCAAGTAGTAACCTCAACTGGGGTGTAGAAGCACCTGTATCTACATAAAGCCGATCTGATAAATTGGCGATGCGTTTCCATGTCATGTATAACTTAGCGATGGTTTGCTCTATCTGGGATGCTTGATTAACTAAATCAGCAGCTATATTCATGCATCCGACTCTTTGGGCTTCTTCTAGGGCTGTTTCGATATCAACTTCTTGGGAAGAAAGGGCTTGTACTTGTACGGCAGCTTTGAGATATTTTGCTAGATAACGAGCATCAGTTGTAGCCTGCTTGAGAGTTTCAACGTCTGGATTAGCGGTAATTTCATCTTGAATGACTGCTTGATGGAGTTGTGGTAATTTTTCCATCTCTTTTACCAGCGGCGCAAGATAGCGAGGCGGAAGGGTATTATCCGCTGCTTTCTGTTTCACTGATTCGGGTAATAATTCCGAAGACATCGCAGTCCATTCTTCAGAAAGCTGCTTTACTTCTCGTCTAGTAATGCGATCGCCATTTTGTGCGGCTTCACTTACCATCACCTGCACTTCTGGTGATGCTTTAGCGGTTTCTACAAAGGCTCGTTTACTAAAATTGTTGATAGATTTTACTTCCAACTTACCGGATTGTAAAAGAGTATCGGCACTGTTTGCTAACTCAATTAAACTATAAGCATGGCTTTTACTAATTTCTCGTTCTTTGAGCCATTTGAGAAAGCCGGTACCGCGCCCATCTCCTCCTTTTTTTCTCGATCGCGAATAGCGCGTAAAATTCTTCCTCGCCAGATATCAGTTTGTAAATCAAATTTATCGCATACCTGCCAAGCTACGTCTAACTGTTGAAGAAAATCTGTTTCTGGAATTGCTTCGTCTTCGGGATCGGGTAGCTCAAAAGCCAAATCTGCTGGCTGTTGTAAGGCTTCAACCAGTTCATTGATATTATCGGTTGACTGCACGGCAATTAAGGTTTAAGGAAAAGCGAATAGCTTGGTTATTATCACATAATCTGGGTACCGGATTTGCTTCTAATTTTTTTTGTGTACAAATTAGAAGTCGGGTTTTTTCAGATTATTGTCTTGTTATGATATCAAGTTCGGATAATTAGTTATTATTCCCTCTTGAATTCTCGTTCCATGTCTAGAAGTCGGGTTTTTATCGAAAATATTTGTCATACAAGATAATTATCATAAAAACCCGACTTCTCATTGCACGAAACTTAAATTACTCTTCTTTCATCACCTCAGCAGTTTTATTCCGATCTAATTTCAAAATTAATACTCCTAATGGTGGTAGACATAAATCTAATGAGTATTGTTGATTGTGCATTGACCAATTATCCGTCCATTTACCGCCTAAATTACCCATGTTACTACCTCCGTATTCTCGCGCATCACTGTTAAACAATTCGGTATAAAATCCTGAATCCTGTACACCGATACGGTAGTGAGAATGGGGCTGGGGAGTGAAATTACAAACAGCTACGATGAAATCTTCAGAATTTTTATCGCGACGGATAAATGAAACTACACTGTGACGATTATCGCTACAGTCAATCCACTCAAACCCAGGTTCTTCAAAGTCTTGAGTATATAGGGAAGGTTCGCTACGGTAAAGTTGATTCAAATCTTGGAAGAATGTTTTTAACTGTTGATGTGGCTCAAATTGCAACAAGTTCCATTCTAAATCTGCCCAAACATTCCATTCGCTCCACTGCCCAAATTCCATGCTCATAAACATGGTTTTTTTGCCGGGGTGAGCAAACATAAAGCCAAACAAACAGCGCACGTTGGCTAATTTTTGCCATCGATCTCCGGGCATCTTGCCGATAATATTACTTTTACCATGCACCACTTCATCATGGGACAAAGCCAACATGAAGTTTTCGCTGTGGTGATACCACATACTAAAAGTCAGATTATTTTGATGAAACTGACGAAACCAAGGGTCCATGCTGAAATAATCCAGCATATCGTGCATCCAGCCCATGTTCCACTTTAAGTTAAAACCCAATCCGCCAGTATATGTAGGCCACGATACCATAGGCCATGAAGTCGATTCTTCGGCAATGGAAAGGGAACCGGGAAAATAACTAAATATCAAGTGATTTACACTACGAATAAATTCTACAGCTTCTAAATTCTCTCGACCGCCATATTCGTTGGCAACCCATTCTCCTGGTTTACGACAATAATCGAGATAAAGCATTGAAGCTACTGCATCAACACGAATGCCATCAATATGATACTTATCAAACCAAAATAAAGCGTTGGCTGTCAAAAAATTACGTACTTCGTGACGCGAATAATTAAACACCAGAGTACCCCACTCTTTATGTTCACCTTTACGGGGGTCTGCGTGTTCGTATAAATGCGTACCATCAAAGAAAGCTAAGCCGTGTCCATCTTTCGGAAAATGACCGGGAACCCAATCTACAATTACGCCAATTTCGTTTTTATGACACTGATCAACAAAGTACATAAAATCTTCAGGACTACCAAAACGGGAGGTAGGAGCGTAATAACCAGTTACCTGATATCCCCAAGAACCATCAAAAGGATGTTCGGCAATTGGTAGCATTTCAATATGGGTGTAGCCTAATTCTTTGACGTAGGGAATCAGTTTTTCTGCTAATTCCCGATAAGTTAAAAAGCGTGCGTCAGTTTTGAGTTCTGAAACTGGTACCACAGGTTCAACTTCACCATTGGGTAATTTATGTGGTTCATTCGTCCCAGCGTGCAACCAAGAACCCAAATGTACTTCATAAACTGAAATTGGCGCACTCAATTGGTCGGTATGACGGCGTTTTTCCATCCAATCGCCATCATTCCATTGATAAGTATCCAAATCAGTGACGATAGAGGCTGTTTTGGGACGAACTTCTTGAGCAAAACCGTAGGGGTCGGATTTTTCGTAAATATGTCCGGCAGCATTTTTGATTTCGTATTTGTAATGTTCTCCTACTTGCAATTCGGGAATGAATAATTCCCAAACTCCAACATCAGAACTTTTACGCATTTGATGTTTACGTCCATCCCAATTATTGAAATCACCTAGCACTGAGGCATTGCGTGCATTTGGAGCCCAAACGGCAAAGTAAACACCTTTTACACCTTTAATTTCAGTGGAATGCGCTCCTAATTTCTCGTAAATTCGGTGATGATTCCCTTCGTTAAACAGATGTAAATCAAATTCTGTGAGTTTAGGAGAACGGAAAGCATAGGGATCGTAAAATACTCGTTCGTTGTCTCCTTCTTTAACCTTGATCTGGTAGTTAGTTAGTTCTTGAGTATCTATAATACATTCAAAAAACTGGGGGTCATGTACGCTCTGCATTTCTTGTTCTTTCCGTTCTTCCGGAAGAACTACCCAAGCAGCACTCGCATTGGGAAGGTAAGCTCGCACAACCCAGACTTTTTTGCCATCTTTCTCTATTTGATGGGAACCAAGTATTTCAAAAGGGTCTTGATGTTGGTTCCGAATAATGCTGTTAACTTGTTCTGGGGCAATAGTGGTCATAGACATGGAGCTAATTACGCTGAATCTTATGGATAAGTGAATCTATTTTTTGTATATCTATCTATATATATTCTTTACATTTATTTGTAGTTTTTGTACGCTTTTTGAGAAATAAAGAAAATGGGAGACTTTCGGGATGGAGGGATGGGGAGACAAGGGGACAAGAGGACAAGGAGATGGGGTTCGGGGGCGACAAGGGGAATTTTAACCTTAGACCTTAGACCTTTAACCTTTAACCTATAACCTTTGACCTTTGACCTTAGACCTTTAACCTTTAACCTATCCCCAATATCTCATTAAAAATCTACGAAGGGGAAAAGGGTTTTCAATATCTTGCGTAAACGGAGCAGGAAGACCGTATCCCGAACTTTAGGACTGAGTTGGGGTGGATAGGGACGTGTTTTCAGTTCGGCTTGTAATTGAGCATATTCGGCGGGGCTTAGAGGTTTGCCATCAATTGGCGATCGCCCTTCTATGATGATTTCTGTTCTTAATATTTCTTCCGGAATATCTACCTTTGGGGGTAATGCAATCACAGATGTTTTATGGTACAAAAACATTCCTACCAAAATACTTATTACCGTAGTTAAAAATATCAACAAAACTGCTTTTCCAGCTTTTTGTCTCCTCATGTTTAATTATTTTTTTATTATTCAGCGCTACACCGTTTAAAAGTATTACCAAAGGATTTTTAATGATCAATTTTTAATGTCCATTAGAACGGAGAAGCTTCAAAGATATGGTTTTCCATCCCATGGATTACAAAGTTTAATACTTAAAACTTAACGTTTAAGCTTATGATTAAGATGAGAATGTAAAATTTGAGCAACTTTTGAGAAATTTTACCAGATTTTAAATATTGCAGAGCGATCAAAAGAGATTGCATAACCGAAAAAATCTAGTGACATAAAAACCTGGCAATCTCGATAATCATTACCAGGTCTACCTTTTCTACCAAAGCGAAATAGGGAAATTTCAAAAAAATTCAAATATTAGCCCTAAAACGCGATGCTAATTTCTCAAATTGTCAAAATCAACAGTTGACATACTCCCCGCCCTAAAAGTGCGGAGATTCTGGGTTCAAACAACAGTTGCAGGCATAGCCCGTCTTACACTATCTTGCCCAACAGACAATGCCCTGCCTGTTTGCACTATTTTATCTATTGCCGTCCTAGAAGGCTTGCCCTCGACAGCTGGGAAGGGACAGGGCTTTAAACCCATTTTTTTCGGTAAACCTGTATAACGTAATGAACAAAAAGAAGTTGAGGAGCGACCTCTCAAAATAGCGATAATAGCCTAAATACTAATTATCAACTATGGGGTAGCTGTGGGAGTAGCTTCAGGTGTTGTTCCTGGAGCATCAACTGGTTCTCCAGCAGGAGGTGCAGTCTCAGTTCCCGCAGGGGTATCGCCTGTTCCTTCGCAAGCTCCAAGAATCGTAGCCAAACCTAACAATAAAGCAAAACCGAAGACTTTGATTTTCATAACTCCTCTTTCACCAATTCAATCAAGAAATATTTATAGCCTGTTGAATACGATACCTTATTTGTTGATTTTTTTAAATATTGTAGCTTTAATTAATTTCTAGAAATAAATGATTCATTTTTATACTGACCAAACCTTACGTAGGGCGTTCTTATAGCTAAGACAATTTTAAATTGATTATTTTTGGAGTTGGTTAACTGTTCCCTATTTGGCGACAAAGCGCGCTATCATACCAGAAATTCCCAAGTTATGGAAGCACAGTGCCTGTGACAGAACGAAGATGCTATGATGATGCGCCCAACTCAGGAGTAAATGCTGAGAATTGAATATTAGGTTGATTTCAATAATTTTTACAAATCTTTAAAAAGGGGTGTAGGATATGGAATCGATGTATTGTCAAAAATATTACTTATGCCCGAATACAAGTTTTGCAGCGATTTTCGGTTTACATTTATCTAACTAAAGCACAGTTTCTTTAATCTAAAAGTTTATGGCTGCTATTCGCAAATCAAATTTAAGAGGTCAAAAACGTTGGTTAGGAAGAGATTCTACTAGTCAAGAGAATTTCAGAGGTTCTAAGATCAATGAACATAAGAGCTTTCCAACTTTCTCAAAACCCACACCTGAATTTTTAGATAGATCAAAACCTTCGAGCATGGTTTCAAATAATCCGTCATCCGCAAAAGTTAAACCTCAACGGACAAATTATCATCCCCCATTGGATGTAAAAAATATAGAGCGTAAAAAACGTGATGGGAAAGATCGCTTTGCCATACCCTTAATGCCAGATGGTAGTAAAGTACCTATGTGGTTAATGCGTTGGAATTCTGTTCATCGTCACACTTCGGTTGCTAGTTTTGTGTTAGTAAGTGCTACCTTGATAGTCTACGGTTGGACGGTATATTCCCAGCATCTATGGAGTAGTTCCTATAAAAAATTGCAAGATTTACAGCGGGATGAACGTCAGTTGACAAAGCATGATGAGACGCTGAAAAATCAAATGGCACAAGAAGGTAAAAAACCCCATTCTGGACTAATCTCACCAACTCCAGCAAACACTATTTTTTTAGAAGAAACTCCACCGTCAAGCTCTCAGCAGGTTGATAAAAAGTCAGACGAAATAGAAATACAGCCTTTTAATGCGGGCGGATACTAAAATCGGCGTTAGCTAGTCTTGCTCCAGGTTTCCATTAAATCTGTTGGCATAGGAATTATATATTTGTTTAACGCAAATTTTCCCCAAAGCATGATATTAGGACAAGCTTTATGCAGAAATTTCCCGGTAAAACCAGTAGAAATCTCAAAAGAGAACATATACAGTCGCGTTTTAATCGCAGTATTTTAAAGGATAAACAACGGAAATTTGCAACAACACCTACACGGGTTTCACCTAATTCGAGAAACCGATTGTTTATGGTTTGGGGTGTATTAATTGCGGCTTGCTTGGGTTTGGGGATTAACTTGTACCGTTTACAAATTGTTGACGGTGCCAAACTGACTCAGAAGGCGCGAAATCAGCAGATGTTTAGTATCCGTCCTTTTATTCCTCGTCGTCAGATATTAGACCGTAATAACAGAGTTTTAGGGCTTGACCTTCCAGTTTACACTTTGTACGTACATCCGGAAATGTTTGATAAAAAGAAGCCTAGATCGGAGATTGCACGTCAACTGGGAACTATTTTAAATCAAGACCCTGAAAAATTAGAAGCAAAATTTAATAAACAAAAAAGCGGTATTTTTATTTCTTCCAAGTTAGCGGAAGAAGTTGCGGATCAAATTGCTGGATTGAAACTGAACGGTATAGATTTAACTAAAAAATACTCTCGATATTATCCCTATCAAGATTTAGTCTCAGATGTCGTTGGCTACGTAAATTCCGACCGTCGCGGAAAAGCGGGTATAGAATATTCCCAAGAAAAGTTTCTGGAACGTTCCATGAAGACGGTGCGGATGTCAAAAGATGGGAATGGTAGATTAATCGCAAATCGCGCACCCGATGGATTTTTGAATGTTGATAAATTGCAGATGCAATTAACCATTGATGTTCGTTTGCAACGCGCTACTAGAGAAGCACTAAAACAACAAATCGAAAAATATCAAGCCAAACGGGGAGCGGTAATTGTGATGGATTCATGGGATGGTTCCATTCTAGCTTTGGCTTCTCAACCGACTTATAATCCCAATAATAATTTTACTCAAGATGATATTTCTTTATTTAAAAATTGGGCAGTAGCCGATTTATATGAACCCGGTTCTACTTTTAAACCGTTAAATGTGGCGATTGCTTTAGAAACTGGTAGTATCCAACCAAATGATGTGTTTCGCGATACAGGGTTGATTAAAGTTGCAGATCGTGAAATCCGAAATGCGGAGAAAAACAGCAACGGAAATATTAGTGTTGCTCAAATTTTGCAAACTTCTAGCAATATTGGGATGGTAAAAATCATCCAGCGATTGCAGCCAAGTATTTACTACGGTTGGTTGGAAAGAATTGGATTGGGACAAAAATCTGATGTAGATTTACCATCTGAAACCAACAGTCGTCTCAAACCGCAAGAAGAATTTACGAATTCGCCTATTGAACCAGCAACAGCTTCTTTTGGTCAAGGTTTTTCCTTAACAGCATTACAATTAGTGCAAATGCATGGAGCATTAGCTAATGGTGGAAAATTGGTTACTCCTCATGTGGTAAAGGGATTGATAGATAATAAGGGACAAATGCATACACAACCAAATTTAAGCGCACCCCGACAAGTTTTCTCTCCTCAAACCACTCAAACAGTGTTAGAAATGATGGAAAGCGTTGTTGATGAAGGTTCTGGTAAACCCGCTCAAATTCCTGGATATCGGATTGCGGGTAAAACTGGTACAGCAGAAAAAGCTGGTGCGACTGGAGGTTATATTAGTGGTTCAAAAATTACCAGCTTTGTGAGTATTTTGCCGGTAGAATCGCCGCGTTATGTGGTTTTAGCATTAGTAGATGAGCCGAAAGGAGAAAATACCTTCGGTAGTACTGTAGCCGCACCGATTGCCAAAGAAGTGATGGAAGCGTTGATTAGTATTGAAAAAATTCCGCCAACTGGTTCGAGGTGATTTGATTTACCGTTAATCTGTAGAGACGTTATACATAACGTCTCCTAAATGTAAGCCGAGCAAACGAAATAGATAACGTCTCCTAAATGTAAGCCGAGCAAACGAAATAGATAACGTCTCCCAAATGTTTGACATCTTTTGTTTTTTGAATTAATATTACTGCTCTATAAATATCGGTTGTAGTTTAGCGGCGAAGTATCTACAAGAGAAGCTTATTAAATAACTCTATCGTCTAATAATGATTTATCCAGCGAGAACTATTTTAACCAGAAGAAGACAGCTAATTCAAACTACTTAATCATTTCCTTGATGCATCGATTCCCAAATTTTCGTCACTGCTAATTTAGTAAAACTAGAAAATTCTTTTTCCATCATCCATTTATAATAATTTGGTTCTTTCTTAAATGCTTCGGTAACGAGTTCACCTTTATATTTACCAAAGTTGAATATTACTTGATTATTATCGTCATAAACTAGTTTTTTGTTGGATCAAGAAAATCAAATGGTGTGAATTCCTGTAATTCATCTATATCATTTTTTATCGGATAAGATTTATTGCCGTCTTTATCTTCATATTCTACGTTTTCGTAACGTTCTAGTTGCGATTTTAGGACTTCGTAGGTAGCGCGAATATCATTTTCTGCGTCGTGAGCGCCGATTAAGTCTTCTCCACAATAGTATTTATAAGCTGCTCTTAAACTGCGAGGTTCCATTTTATGAAAAATGGTTTGTACGTCAATAATATTTCTGTCTTCAAGTTTAAAATCGATATTGACACGTAAAAATTCTGCTATCAATAAAGGAATATCAAATCTATTCGAGTTGTATCCTGCTAAATCGCTGTCGTTAATGTAGTCCGCTAAACTATTGGCAATATTGGCAAAAGTAGGTTTATCTTTGACATCTTTGTCGTAGATACCGTGTATTTCTGATGATGCAATAGGTATAGGAATAGTAGGATTAATTATCCAAGTTTTCATTTCTTCATTACCATCAGGAAATACTTTTAATACGGCAATTTGGATAATTCTATCTCTGACAATATCTATTCCTGTTGTTTCTAAATCAATAAATGCAATGGGACGTTTTAAATTTAACTTCATATGACAATAATATGTTTGGATAAATGGGAATAGGGAATAGGGAATAGGGAATGGGGAATGGGGAATGGGGAAATGTTCTAACAATACAACTAGAGCTACTGTTATAACAACATAAAAATAGACCAAATTAATCATTTGGTCACTAAAATCCTAAGAAGTCGGGTTTTTATAGAAAAACCCGACTTCTTAAGAATTTGCGAAACTGCTCGTTGTTGCAAATTTAATTGAGTGCGATCGCCACTTTTTGGTTCGAGTACTTCTGCTGCAATATTGTGTTGTTGTAACAGCAAACGAAAATCTGCAACGGTTCCCTCTGGCTTAATAAAGTTGATTAGCAATCCTTCAAAGGTGACATCACCACCTGCGGCTGTTGGTAACATTATTTGAGGTTCTAACCATTTAGCAACTTCTAAAGCTTTTTCTTTACCTTTAATAATTGGTCCAATGAATGGTAAACCTAAATCTATCAATGGGGTGATGACAACATCTATGGGAGCAGATTTTTTTAACGATTCCGAATGATAACCATGAGGTTCGTAGTAAAGAGTAAAACCGCTTTCCAGTTCTTTAAGAATATAGCCGTTTTCTACCGAAGTCGGACCGATAGGAGAACCGGGAACTGCTGTAATTTCCACATTACCGTTAAGAGTAAATTTTTCACCGTGAGCCAGAGTATTTACTTGCTGGTAGTTTAGTTGATTGACGACTTTCGCAGCATTTACGGAAGCGACAACGGGAATATTGCGATCGAGTTGTTTTAAAGTAGGTGGATGAGCATGGTCTTCCAAACCTTGAGATAGCAATATCAGGTCAATTTTTTCCGGTATGGCACGTTCTTGAGGACGAGAACCTTTAAACAGCCAATCTAAATTACCAAAAGTTAACGAACCAACGAGCCAAGGGTCAATTAATATATTTTGACCACCAATTTCCACCAACCAACTATTGCTGTCTAAATAAGTTAAGTACATTGCTTTTGTGGGAGTGAGCTTTTACTTATTATGAAGTACAAGTACCGTGCAAAATTAATTTAACATTTCGTTACGATGTAAAAAAAACCAATACATTGGTAACATTATTCTCCGATCTTGGCTATCTGGAGTTCTAATCTGGCGCGATCGTTTGTCTGATCACCATACCAGTGTGAAGCCAGATCACAGAGGTCGTAGAGGGGCTTAGATAACTCCTTACCACGTTCAGTCAATTCATAAGAAACTTGTGGTGGGATCGTACACTCATAGAATCCCAATGCACCGGAACAAAGTCAAGCAATTGTGAGTTGCTAACGTCAGTTCCGATTAAGACTCGGCAGCAGGAATGACTGGCTTTCGGTCATCGGTATTGCCAGGAGTGAGGGTCATGTTGAGAAGTTCTCCGCGCTCATTCACGACCAGATGGGCAATGATAAAATAACTTTATGCAGTTCGATTGGGATAAAAATAAGGCAGCCCGCAATCAGTCAAAGCATGGAGTCTCCTTTGAGGAAGCAAAAACTGTTTTTGACGATCCTCTCTATGTTGACTTCTACGATCCAGACCACTCTCAGGATGAGGAGCGATACCTCATTGTTGGGGAGTCAAATCGAGGACGGTTGTTGATTGTATCGTATACTGAAAGAGGAGACTCAATTCGCCTCATTAGTGCAAGAGAAGTTACGCAAACCGAGCGAAAAGCTTATGAAGAGAGATAAGTCAGAAATGGAAGACGATTTAAGGACAGAGTATGACTTGAAGAGCTTGCGAGTCAGAAGATTAGGTTCAGGGCGAAAAAGTTTTGGCACAACAACAGTACGTCTAGAGCCAGATGTTGCTGAGATGTTTCCTAGTGCCGATGCAGTAAATGAAGCTCTGCGTTTTTTGCTCAGGGTGATGCAGCAAAACCAGGCACTTGCTCCTCAGACGCATGCTAGTACTGCGTTGGAGCCGACCGACGACAAGTAATCGGCGAGTGCCAAAAGTTGTCTGCGGGGGCTCAACTTTACCCCTCTTGTTACACGCCGCCACAAATTATTTGGTTAACTTGTGGCAATAGTGTTTGTTAGTCTTGTATTCTTTTTCCAGGTCATAGTTATAAATTATTTTCTTAGTTTTAAAAAATAACTCCCAATTACTAATTACCAATTACCAATGCCCAATTAAGTACGATTGTTCTACCATAACAACAGTAAGGATAGTATTATTAATGATTGTCCCTTGCCGCCCTCACTCCCTGCTGATATGTCAGAAAATAAGTTAGCTGCATCCTTAAATGGACAACTTCCTAAATTTAATAATCAAAATACAATCCGTATTCGCGGTGCTAGGCAGCATAATTTAAAAAATGTTGATTTAGAAATACCGGCGCGTCAGTTAATTGTTTTTACCGGGGTTTCTGGTTCTGGAAAGTCTTCTTTGGCTTTTGATACGATTTTCGCTGAAGGGCAACGCCGTTATGTTGAGTCCCTGAGTTCCTATGCTCGGCAATTTTTGGGACAAATGGATAAGCCGGATGTGGAAGCGATTGAAGGTTTAAGTCCAGCAATTTCTATTGATCAAAAGTCCACTTCTCATAATCCGCGTTCGACTGTAGGAACTGTTACCGAAATTTACGATTATCTACGTCTGCTGTTTGGTCGGGCTGGTGAACCCCATTGTCCCATATGTGACAGGTCTATTGCTCCCCAAACGATAGATGAAATGGTCGATAAAATCATGGAGTTACCGGAACGTACTAAGTTTCAAATTCTCGCGCCGGTGGTTCGCGGCAAGAAGGGTACTCATGTTAAGTTATTATCTAGTCTGGCTTCTCAAGGTTTTGTCCGAGTTCGCATTGATGGAGAAGTGCGAGAACTTTCGGACTCGATAGAATTGGATAAAAAATATACTCATACGATAGAAGTTGTTATCGACCGCTTGATTAAAAAAGATGGAATTGAAGAGCGTTTGGTAGATTCACTTTCTACGTGTTTAAAACAATCAAACGGCATTGCAGTAATTATCTATACTCTAGCTGATGAGACAGAATCAACTAACCAAGACCAAGAATTAGTATTTTCTGAAAACTTTGCTTGTCCTGAACATGGTGCGGTAATGGAAGAATTATCGCCGCGCTTATTTTCCTTTAATTCACCTTATGGTGCTTGTCCCAATTGCCATGGAATTGGCACATTAAAAAGATTTTCTGCTGAGCTAGTTGTACCCGATCCTCAAGTACCAATTTACGCTGCGATCGCGCCGTGGTCTGATAAGGATAATTCCTATTATTTAGAGCTACTTTACTCTTTAGGACAGGATTACGGCTTTGAGCTACAGACGCAGTGGCAAAATTTGACTCCGGAACAGCAGGAGATCATTTTACAAGGAGAAGAGAAAGCACCGGAATCGGAACGTAGTAAGAAATTTAAAGGTGTGTTACCGATTTTACAGCGGCAGTATGAAGGTGGTTCGGAGTTAATCAAGCAAAAATTAGAACAATATATCATTGACCAGCCTTGTCCAGTATGCGATGGTAAAAAGTTGAAACCGGAAGCTTTAGCGGTAAGGTTGGGACAGTATAGAATCTTAGATTTAACCGGAGTTTCGATTCGGGATACTCAGGAAAGAATTAATAATTTACAGTTGAGTCAGCGTCAATTCCAAATTGCAGACTTGGTATTACGAGAAATCAAAGCGCGGTTGCAGTTTCTCTTGGATGTCGGTTTGGATTACTTAACTTTAAATCGGACTGCGATGACGCTTTCGGGTGGTGAAGCGCAGCGAATTCGATTAGCAACACAAATCGGTTCGGGATTAACTGGGGTGCTGTACGTACTGGATGAGCCGAGTATCGGTTTGCACCAGCGTGACAACGGTAGATTGCTGCAAACTTTATTTAGATTGCGGGATTTGGGCAATACTTTGATTGTGGTAGAACACGATGAAGAAACAATCCGTGCTGCTGACCATGTAGTTGATATCGGTCCGGGTGCGGGTATTCACGGAGGACATATTGTCGCTCAAGGTGATTTACAAGCATTGTTAAATGCAGAAAATTCTTTGACTGGTGCTTATTTATCGGGAAGGAGAGTAATTGCAACTCCTGCACAAAGAAGAGAAGGAAATGGCATAAATTTAGTCATTCAAAATGCTCGTTTGAATAATTTGCGGAATATAGACGTAGAAATTCCTTTGGGTAAATTGGTAACGGTAACGGGTGTTTCAGGCTCTGGTAAATCAACTTTAGTCAACGAATTACTTTATCCCGCACTGCAACACCATCTGAGTAAAAAAGTGCCGATGCCCAAAGAAATCGATGGTATAAAGGGGTTGAAAGCGGTTGATAAAGCAATTGTAATTGACCAATCTCCCATCGGTAGAACTCCTCGTTCCAACCCAGCAACTTATACGGGTATATTTGATGCAATTCGCACAGTATTTTCCGAAACCATTGAAGCCAAAGCGCGGGGTTATAAACCAGGTCAATTTTCATTTAACGTTAAAGGTGGACGTTGCGAAGCTTGTGCAGGACAAGGTGTCAACGTAATCGAAATGAATTTTTTACCCGACGTTTACGTACAGTGTGAAGTTTGTAAAGGTGCTAGATATAACCGGGAAACGTTGCAGGTTAAATATAAAGATAAATCGATTTCCGATGTTCTCAACATGACAGTTGAAGAAGCATTAGAATTTTTCATCAATATTCCTAAAGCTGCGAGCAAACTGCAAACTCTCGTAGATGTCGGTTTGGGATATGTACAACTCGGACAACCAGCCACAACTTTATCCGGTGGTGAAGCGCAACGGGTAAAATTAGCAACAGAATTATCTCGTAGAGCTACCGGGAAGACACTTTATTTAATCGACGAACCGACAACGGGATTATCATTTTACGACGTACATAAATTATTAGATGTACTGCAAAGATTAGTAGATAAAGGTAATTCAATATTAGTTATTGAACACAACTTAGATGTAATTCGTTGTGCAGATTGGGTAATAGATTTAGGTCCCGAAGGAGGAGATAAAGGAGGAGAAATTATTGCTGTGGGGACTCCGGAAGATGTTGCAAATAATCAAAAATCTTATACGGGGAGGTATTTGAAGCAGGTATTAAAGCAGTATCCAGTTGTGGCTGTAAAGAAATAAAATAGGTATTTTATATTTAATAAGGAGACTTATATTAATGGAATTTATTTGGTCAGATTCTGGAGACAATAACCCCGCAGAGAGATTGATATGGAAATCTTTGAAAGAAGCTTTAGTGAATGATGAAGGAATTTGTTTATTCATATGCCTTTAATCCAACCTACTAGTGCTTTACCCCATTAAATATGACTGGTTTTAACCGCAACCCGTCGGGGGTTATAAACCCCCGTCTAATAGCAAAAGTCCTATGAATAGGACTAATACCCAACCTATCAAAACTAATGGCATAGACCACTAGCTACATCAAATATTTCTAAATCCAAGATTCTACTGTTAAAGTTTTGACTTGTTGAATTCGCAAAAAGTCGCTATCTCTAGAAACGACAGTTAAATTATTTTCTAAAGCGATCGCAGCTATCCAAATATCGTTTTCATCAAAGCCTAAGTCGGTAACTTTAGATTTTCTCCGTTTACTTTTTTCTTTGGGTGCAAATTGATTAAATAAAGCTGCTTTTATTTGACCATATATAGTTGCTGTTTCTTCTGTTATGCGGTAAATACGAATATCTTCTAAAAATTCCGCCAATTGTGCTAAATTAGTTTCCCTACGTTGGGATTTTTCCATCATGAATGTGAGTTCACCCTGCACAATTACGCAGGTAAAAATATTATTTTCTCCAAGTTCATTAACGCGCCGGATAACATTTGGTTCACCTAAAATAATTGCACTACAATGATTAGTATCTAATAAATACATTATTCAAATGGATTTTCTTCATCAAATTTAGCTTTGCCACGAGTAGCATATACTGATTGAAGACATTCCTCAAAATCGTCACCTTCCCAAGTTCCTGCGTGTCGGAGGATGGAACGTCCTGAAGCAGGACGGTATGTTAGTTGTTTTTGATTATCGTCATCAATAGATTCACTTGAAGAAACAGGTTCTTGCTGTGCTATTTTTAACTGATGAATATGACTAGTTTTAATAGCGCGAATGAAATTAAGTGCTTCTGTAAACAATTCCGGTGGTAAAGTTTCTATTTCTTGAATTAATAATTCTTTGTTAGTCATAAAACACTTCCAGTTATTCCCCTTTTATTGTATCGGAAAGTATGATATGCCTCGGTCAATTACATTAATTTCAAGCAGATTAATAAGAATTAAAAAGTAAAATAAATTTTTCTGATAAACTTGAATCGCTGGTTGCCAATTATCAAAAGCACTGATGATTTTAAATCCAGCATTCTGAAATCCAAGTGATAAACCTCCACATCCAGCGAAAATATCAATTGCTTTTAAGTTTAATAATTTTCTGTCAATAGAAGATTGCATAATGGTATTTTCTAGATTACTTAAAACAATAGCCTTAATTTTGTATGTATCTTATTCTACCTAACTCATTCACATTCTCTTTACATATTTAATCCCGATACGGAAGGTAGTAGAATGGAATTGTATAATTAAATAATCAATTATTAGCACAAAGTTAAATTAAACTTTAAATAAATCGTGTAATGCAATTTACATCAAACTTAAAAAAATTTTACTAGCAACTTTTTTCGTAATCATCTTATATTTAATAATGGCATTTGCCCTACAAACTATAGGTTTAGATAATGCTCAACAGTTTATTCAAGAAACTGGAGTATTGGCTCCTATAGTATTTATCGCATTATGTGCTGTGAGTTTAATTCTTGCACCTTTGAGCGGAAGTTCGTTATTTGTTGTTGGTGGAACGTTATTTGGTAAACATAATGCTTTTTTACTCAGTTATATAGCTACTCTTATTGGATGCAGTGCTAACTTTTGGATATCCAGAAAATTTGGCAGAAAAGTAGCTCAAAGATTTATCGGTAAAGCTAATTTAGATGAATTAGATAGATTTATTGATAGATTGAAAAGTAATCGTAGTATTTTTTATATAATAATAATTATGCCTCTTTCTCAAGATATAATTAGTTATGCGATTGGTTTAACTAAAATTAAATATACTCACTTTTTAATTGCTTTAATATTAAGTAGTACTATAATTATTTCAGGGTATGTATATATTGGTTCTAGCATATTAGAAATGTTAATTCAGTCTAAATAAACCTAAATAAAAGTCAAAGCTGCTAAAATTACCACAGTTGGAATCAAAATATTATCAATTTCTTTGGGGCTACAAGCTTCCACTACCGTAGCAATTATAGTTAATAGTAAAATCCGCATAATATTTAATTCACTTGGAATAATTAACCAAATAAAAAACACGCTTGCAGCAAAAGCAGCAACCAACATTGACACAGTTCCTTCTACACTTTTAGTGCTAAGTACTTCATATTTCAACTTACCGTACCGAGAACCGATAATAGGTGCGATACCATCTCCCCAACCTAAAGTTGCGATCGCAATTATTCCCGGAAAGGTTTTATAAAACAAAGTACCGCAAATAGTTGCTACAATGACAAAGTATAAAGGACCTTTGAGAAGCTCGCTTTTATCTCCATTACGAGTCATAGTTTTAACAGCTTCATCTTCATCGCTAGCAAACAAACCTTTATGTATCAAAAGAACTATCCACACCACAAAAATAGTCACATTCAGATATTTTGACCAGTTTGAATCATTATAAAGCGCTAAAAACCCAATTAAAGAACCCGCACCAATATGAGTAACTTTACGACTAATATCCGGTGATAAATTCAAGCGAGTTACACAGAAATTCATCACTGCGACAAGTCCGAAAACGTAAATAAATGTCAATGCAGTTACAATTAAATTTTGTAAAAAAGGAGTCATTAACTTAAAATTAGCTTGAATTTATCATACCGTTTTTTACTAGCTTTTAGTTCCCTGACCAATTAGATTACACTTCTGTATATATTAACACCAGAATTCCTCTATATCCTCTTACTCTGCGTCCTCAGCGTCTAGTAAGGTTTATTATAATTAATCTTAAAATCAAAACCAATTTTTAAAAAACGTAAACAAACCCTTCTTCTGATTAACAACTTCTTCCCTAATTTCATCACCTCCACGCAAATCTTCCAACTTAGGAAATGCAGCAGAATTAGCATAATAACCATTCCGTAACACCTTGGCTAAAGCATTGTGATTATCTCGCAAACCTTCATAAAAGAAAAACACCTCTCCCCGAATATCACAGCTACGATTGTATTCCAGTAACTGTACTAAATAATCTGGATTAATATTATAAGAACCCAATTTTATTAAAACTCCCGGTGCAAGTCTTCCTCGTGTTTTAGTCGTAAACTGTTCTTTTACTAACTTATCAATAATACCTTTGTAACTATTAAAATCACGCCGATAAATTTGCGGATGAATAATATCTACTAACCCTTTTTCTAACCAGGTTTGTGAATCTTGTAAATATTCTTTCAATGCCCAATCATGAATATTGGGAGCCATAGATACTAATAAATTATTATTTACACCTTTAACTTCTTTATATAAACGTGCTAAAAAATCAGTTAAAATATTAGCACGCCACTGTAACCATTGACTATCTTTAGAATTTTGCGGTGGATGTTTACCGAATTCTTGCTGATATCTTTGTACAGTACCCATATCATAACCACCTTCACATGGTAGAGCAGGTAATCGATCATCTCCTTGAATACCGTCAACATCATAATTATTAACAACTTCAAGTATTAAGTTTAATACAAAATCCTGTACTTCAGAATCAAGAGCATTAAGCCATTCAAAACCATTTTTATTCAACAAATTACCTTTACAATCTCGTGCAGCCCATTGAGGTTTTTTAGCAATTAACATTCCTCCATTGGAATTATAAGAACTAGCAAAGCCATATTCAAACCAAGGAATGACTTTTAAATTTACTCGATGCGCTGCGGTAATCACTTCTGCTAAAATATCCCTTCCTTGATATTGCGGATTGATTTCTACACCAAAATTTTGCTGCATTACTTGAGAAGGAAATTGCGTAACTGCTTTATTCCATACCACTGGAAACACAACATTAAATCCTGTTTCGGCAAGAAAATCCATCGCTTCCACGATATTATCGCGAGAATCAAAAACTTTACTCCCAGTAGTAGTTAACCAAACACCGCGTATTTCAGTTAGAGACATTTAGAGACATTTAAAGAAATTTCAAATAATATTACATATTAGGGTCAAGGTGACGATAACGTGCTTGAACTACCATATATACGCCATAAGCTACTAAACCCAAAGCGACTATTGTTAACAACCAAGGTCCGTAAGGCTGATTTGCTAAAGTTTCCAAAGCTTCACCAAGTCCACCAACTTGACTAGCTTGAGCCATATATGCTGCTTCAATAACAAACCAACCAATTAAAAAGAATACAATACTTCGTGCTGCCAAACCAAATCGGCATATAAGTATAATCCATTGACGTTCTGTACTAGTTAAGTCGGATAAATATAATTTTCTCTGAAATTTTGCACTAAAAGCTTTATATAAATAATAAAATCCAAAAGCAATTACACCCGCACCAATAGTTCCCACTAACCACTGTCCGAAAGGTTGGCTGAGTAAACGAGCTGTCCAATCTTGTTTGCTGTCGCTATTATCACTACTTGAACTTCCCATAATAATTTGTACCGCAGTCCAAGCTAAACCAGCATAAGCCAAGCCATTAGCGACATAAGTTAGTCTTATTGCAATACCTTTAAAATCATGACCTTTATTTTCTGGATCATTAATTGCTTCTACAAAGCGCCATATTACATAACCCATTAAACCAATCGCAACTAAAGCAAGCAAAATTTGACCAAAAGGCTGTCTTACCAACGCTTGCAAAGCTCCTTCAGTATCGGTAGTTTCTCCTCCCCTACCGAAAGCCCCTTGTAGCGCAAGCAGTCCGACAATAAAATAAACTACTCCTTTTGAAGCATAACCAAACCGTGCCAATCTTTCAATCCATGCTGCGGGTTGGTGTGATATCTGTTGTGTCATAGTTCGATCAGCAATAAATAGTATTTATTTACTTATCTACTCATATCAAATGACAGTAAACATCTATCTTCAGAACAATCCAAAGTATAGATATTTTGCTCAACAGTTTTCAAATAAACATCACAGAGTAACACGTCCTAAAAATACTCTGTGTTCTCCCCATCTAGCTATTAGGGTTAGTTATTAATTTTAATTATTTAGTATTTTCTATACAAAAGTGGTTGTAAAAAATATTTTTTAATGTTATTCAGAAACTTTTTTATCTTAATTAAATTCTAATTTCATACATCACATCATCAAAAAAATTACAATGTCTCAAATATCCCGTAGAAAATTATTAAACCAAGGTAAAAATGCTTTTATTAGTCTTTCTTCCATCAGCTTACTTAACTTACTTGCTAATTCTACTTCCGCAGCAGAAACAGTAATTAGCAATTTAGAAACACAAATTCCCAAGTTAATGCAAAATGCTTTAATTCCAGGAATTTCTATAGCGATGATTCGGGATGGGGAATTATTTTGGCATAAAAACTTTGGAGTTACCCACAAATATACCAAAAAACCCGTTACTAACCAAACTATCTTTGCTGCTGCATCTCTGACTAAACCATTATTTGCTTATGCAGTATTAAAAATGGTCGAACGAGGAGAAATTGATTTAGATAAACCTTTAACAGAATATACCGATAAACCATTAATTTCCGACTCTAGAATCAAACTTGTAACTGCTCGTAGAGTATTATCTCATACTACTGGTTTTCCTAATTGGAGCGGCGACAAACCTCTGTGGATAAACAATACTCCAGGGACAAAATTTGCTTATTCAGGAGAAGGTTTTTTATATTTACAAAGTGTAGTCGAAAAAATTACCGGACAACCTTTAGAAGCGTATTTACAACAGCAAATTTTAAAACCTTTAGAGATGAATCGTAGTAGTTTAATTTGGCAACCTGAATATGAAACAATTGCTAGTTACGGACACAATCGGCAAAATCAACCCAAACCGATGAGTAAACCAAAAACTGCCGGAGCCGCAGGAAGTTTACGTACTACTGCTTCCGAATACGCTCAACTACTGATTGCGATGATCAAACCGGGAACAGTTGATAGTAATAATTTAACAGAAGCGAGTTTACAAGAAATGTTAACTCCGCAAATAAAGTTGAGTAATTCTCTCGATTGGGGTTTAGGTTGGGGATTAGAAAAAACCAATCAAGGGAACTTTTTTTGGCATTGGGGGGATTTAGTTACTTTTAAAAATTTTACCGTAGCTTCCAAAGATTTACAAACAGGAATTGTAATTTTAACTAACAGTCAAAACGGTTTAAAAATCTGTGAAAATATTGTTGACAAAGCTATCGGTGGCAAACATCCGGCATTTAAATATTGGATGATTGATTATTAATTATATTTTGTAAAAAACCAACAATTAATGTAGAGACGTAGCAATGCTACGTCTCCCAACGTTTAGCGGGAAAACGAACCATTCTAAGTTGATATTGTCCTAAATTACCAATCCTAACCAAAATATAGAAAGACGTTGCATTGCTACGTCTCCATAAATTAGGTTGATATTGTCCTAAATTCCCAAGTCCTAACCAAAATACAGAAAGACGTTTGCA
>JAAUSO010000235.1 GCA_012033205.1 Richelia sp. SL_2_1
AGTGTTGCGATGAACCGCACCCTACGGGTGAATGCTGAGTCCTGACGGACACGCTGCGCGTTTACGCAGTATAGCGAAGCTAACGCTGTCGCTCGCAATGACACAATTAATTTTGCACACCCACTTAAAGTCATAGATTTACTGAACTTCGGGCAAAAACCAGATTATTGTAAAGAAATGTAAGATAAAAACTGACTTGAATTTAGATTATGATAATGTAATGTTTGTCTTGATTATAAATAACAATTAAGATATAAGGCTAAGATTTTTCAGGTAGTCAAAATTTCCTCCACCATTTCTTTGTTAAATGTGCAGGGTGTTTTGTTACTATAGCCAAACTAATTTAGTCGAAAAACATTTTGTCTTGTCATTAGAGAAAAATGTTTGAGCAAGGGTTAAGTTTGAGTTGACGCCCCGGCATCCCCAGCTTTTTTCCAACGGAGCGGAACCTAGCAAGAGAAGGAGGTCGTCCACTTTGACACGATTAAGTTTATGCCCAAGTGGGACCTGAATCTAAGCCCCATTGATGTTTGAGAAGTTCTTGATAAGTAGCTTCTCTAACGACCATTTGCTCATAAAGCTTGACCAAAAAGTCTTGAGCTTGTTCGTGGCTCATATCTTTGACTTGGGTTGCAAAAGAGCGAATGCTAAATTGCTGCTCCAATGACAATTCGATTGGTTTATCCATTTTTTCAACTCCAGAAACTAAAAAACAACGAGTAAAAGCGACATCGTTTACTGAAAAACCGGAATGGTTCGAGTAAGCGGCTTTGTTTGTCTTGGGATTGTTACCCCTGTATAAAGAAAGATAACAATTGTTTGACATATTGCCCACATTCTAAACGAGTATCTTTTATTTTTTTAGGTCTTACATCTCTCTCGAATGGTATAAACCCCAAGTTTGAGAAGTCAAATTCCGGGGATTTATTTAATTCCAAAGTCACAAAAGTAAACAAGATTACTTTGTACGCTTCAGAAAGAAAGAGTAAGTCAGGATGAATTATATTCCTTCTACCTTGTTGAGTGCAAGTTGTCAATATAGCAAATATGAAAATTTAGCCTCCAAAAGTAACTTTGGAGGCTAAAGTATTTGTATCAAGTTGTAACTAGAAAAAATGCTCAGACTGAACAAATTGATGAGTATTTTTGCTTTAAACAGGAAATAATTTACTGGTAAACTTACCTATCTGTGAATAAATTGCTCTATGTATAACGTTGTGAAAGTGAGCAAAATTGAGATGGAAGCTACTAGTAACGCAAAGTTATTGATCTAATCTTCGAGTTGAACAATCGCAACGGTGATATTGTCGCGTCCACCTCGTTCCTTTGCTCCTTCGATTAAAGAACGAGCTGCTTGCTCAATTGTAGTACTTTCTTGGAGATAATAAGCAATCTTTTCGTCTACAAGTTCTTCTGTTAAACCATCGCTGCACAATAAAAGGCGATCGCCAGATTTGACATCAAGGGGTTGCACGTTAACTTCCTGTAGGTCATCCCGTCCGAGACAACGGGATAATACATGACGGAAAGGATGATTTCGGGCTTCTTCGGTAGTGATATCACCCATTTTTAAAGCACGCGCCACCCAAGTATGGTCTTCTGTAATTAATTCTAAAAGCTGAGAACGCCAACGATACAGACGGGAATCACCGACGTGAGCGACATAGGCAGACTCCTTGGGGCGAAATACAACCGCTACTACAGTAGTTCCCATATCGGCACGTTCTGAGTGATTCTGCTGGTCTAGCAAAATACCTTCATTAGCTTGCCATAAAGCAGACTGTAATAACTCCTCCGAAGACTCAGAACTATCCCAATTTGATAACAAGTGCTTTTGAATTTCCATAATGGCAATTCGACTTGCCTCCTCACCACCCGCATGACCACCCATGCCGTCGGCTACAATGAAAAATCGCCCTTCTGGATCAATATAGTAAGCATCCTGATTATTAGAACGAACCAGTCCCGGGTCGCTATCACCCGTGAATTTAAGTTTCATATAGTTTCATCTAAAAACTAATACATACGGTCATAACGGTCGAGGCGCAAAAGCAGTCTAATTAACAGCCAGGATACAGCTGCGGCAATTAAACCCGCAAACAATGCGAACCATACATAATCATGAACCAACAATATTGTAGCTGAAAGGGTAAATCCACTGATAATCAGGGCATAAGTTCCCCCAAGTTGAATATTTGTTTGTCTTCGTAGTAAACGTTCTGTTTCAATGGATCGGACACGCACCCGCACATCTCCCCGCTCAAGTTTATCTAGTGTATCTTCTAGTCTTCGTGGTAGACCAAATGCACTAGTACTCACTTGAACTGCTTGACGACTCAATTCGTTAATTATACTGTTCCCCTCAGAACCATTCATATCACTCATAAGCTGCATTGCATATGGTTTAGCAACTTCCATAAAATTAAATTCTGGATCTAACCCCTTGCCTACTCCTTCAAGAGTAGAAAAAGCCCGCATCACAAAAGTGAAAGTAGCCGGAAATCGAAATGGCTGATCGTAAGCTATTTCGTACAAATCTTCGCTGATGCTGGCGACAGATTGTTTTTCAAAGGGTTTATCCATGAAATGGTCCAACATATACTGAACCGATCGCCGCACTGGACCCATGTCATCGCTTGGTGCTAAAGCTCCTAAAGTGATTAACGAGTTAACAACCCGTTCCCCGTCCTTAGAAGCAACACCAAAAAGCGTATCCATTAATCCTTCACGCACGTTGGACTTGATTTGTCCCATCATGCCAAAGTCATAAAATATTAACGCACCATTTGGACTAACGGCAACGTTACCAGGATGGGGGTCAGCATGGAAAAAGCCATTATTGAGCAATTGATGTAGATAAGCTTCTGCTCCTTGACGAGCAATAATTTTTCTATCTAAACCGGCTGCTTCCAAGGCTTCATACTGATTTATTTTAATACCCGGTACATATTCTAGGGTCAGTACTCTAGGTGAAGCATAACGCCAGTAAACGCGGGGTACTTTCACCCATTCTTGAGCGCGGAAGTTTCGCCGGAAAGTATCGGCATTGCGACCTTCATTGAGATAATCAACTTCTTCCCAAAGGATGCGACAACATTCTTCATAAATGCCGAGCCAATCTCTTCCTCGTCCCCATTTGGGATGATTCTGAAAGTATTTAGTAATACCTCTAAGAATTTTTAAATCAATTTCAAAAAGTTGTTTTAGTCCCGGACGCTGTATCTTGACAACAACCGCTTCCCCGGAATGCAGTACCGCTTTATGAACTTGTCCCAAGCTAGCAGCAGCTAAGGGAATCGGTTCAAAATTGGCAAACAATTCGGGGATTTTCTTGCCTAGTTCGTATTCAATAATTTCTTCTACTTGCTCGTAACTGAAAGCTGGTACCTTATCTTGAAGTTTAGCTAGTTCGTCTACATATTCACTAGGAAATATATCAGCACGAGTAGAAAATAATTGACCGACTTTAATAAAAGTCGGACCTAAATCTAGCAAAGTGATACGAATCCAAATTGCTTGCGCTTTTCGTCTCGCAGCTTTTTTGGTTTCGGTAACTCCCCCAGAATAACTCCAAGACTTATTGTATAGCCAAAGCTTCAACATTAAAGTCAATACAAATGACCAAATGTCAAAGAAGCGTCGTCTACTCGAATAATTTTTGCGGTTCCAACGGTATGCTTGATCTGAATAACCCTTTTCCATAGCCTTTGCGAAGCCGTTGATTTTTAACCGAGGGTCGAATCAGAAGTTCAGACCTGCCAACACTCGGTGTTCTTACCAACGTCCATACCTCTTTATATTTCCTTATTATGATTAATTTTCGATTTTTTCTGTACTTTTAAACCGAACCGCTACGATAACGTTGCAATTCGGTACGCAATAAAGCAATTTCTGCTCGTAGTTCGTCAATCATTGCTTGTAAGTCAATAGGTTCGGAACTGGTTTGTCCGGGTGCTGATGTGCTGTATGTAGCACTTCTGGCACCAGCAGCTTCAGCGGAACGTTCGGCTCGCTGCATTACTTCAGAGGAAAACGAGCGCATATGTTCTTTGAGTTCGGCATCTAATTTACCAAGTTCGCTTAAAGCATCGGTAAAAGCGCCTTCAAAACGTTCGTTAAGAACTTCAGCGGCTGCTCTGCCTACGAAAAATGCCTGCACAAGGGGGTTACTCATAGATTATTTTTTTATGGTTATCCGCAAAAAAATTATAACTTGCCGTTATGCTCAACGTGCTGATCAGACTAGATTTCCTTGGGATTATTTTTGAGTTATTTTTGGGTTCAATCCTCTATTTTTATGACTGCTTGTTTGTTCTATCAAGGTTTCAGCTTTATTCTCTCCTCCATTTGAGTAGCCCAAGTACAAGGAAATACAAAGTAGTAATTCTTCCTACAATTTTTAGAAACTTTTAGAAACGGACTTTCTCGGTTACTTGCGCTTCCGAAACATCATAAGACTGCAAAACAATTGTCTGCGGAATGCACTCTACTGTTGTTATACCAGTATTTTTTCACTTTTTCATTTTTGCTGACCACAACATATATATTAATACTCTAACAAATGTTAATTTAATTAAACTTTAACAACATAAATGTTGTTAAAGTAATGTATATTAAGTTTAAGCAACATTTTTGTTGCTTTAGTCATGAATTTGATGCGTATAGGAAATAAAACCTGTATTCCTTGTTGAATTGCCAAATATAAATGCAGCTAAACTAGTAGTAATAAATTTCTATGAAAAGTTATTTAGGGGATGTTAGACAAAAAGATACCCTCTTAAAGTGCATTACCCTAGACCAATTAAAGGTATTTGAAGCTGCTGCAAGACATTCTAGCTTTACTCGTGCAGCAGAAGAATTATTTGTAACTCAACCAACGGTATCAATGCAAGTAAAGCATCTGACGCAAGCGGTAGGAGTACCTCTGTTTGAATACGTTGGAAAACGTATCTATTTAACAGAAGCAGGAAGAGAGGTATTGAGTACCTGCAAAGAAATATTTAAAAGTCTTGACAGATTAGAAACCGCAATTGTTGATTTAAAGGGAATGAAGCAGGGAAGACTGCGATTAGCAGCAGTGACTACGACTAAATATTTTATTCCCAAATTACTCAAACCATTTTGCAAACTTTATCCCGGTGTTAGTGTTTCTTTAGAAATAACCAATCATAATGTCTTATTATCCCGATTAAATGATAATCTTGACGACCTTTATATTCTCAGCTGTCCACCAGAAAGAGAAGATATGGAAGCAAAACCATTTCTGGATAACCCCCTAGTATTAGTTGCTCCATGCGACCATCCCTTAGCACTTAAGCGTAACATTTCATTAAAATACTTAACAAATGAACCTTTTATTATGCGGGAACAGGGTTCTGGGACTCGCAAGGTAGTAGAGAATTTTTTTGCTCAGCATCAAATATCAGTACCGATAAACCTGGAGCTTGGCAGTAATGAAGCTATTCAACAAGCCGTAATTGATGGTTTAGGACTTTCAGTTTTATCCCTTCACACTCTCAATTCTACCGAGAAAATAAATAAACTGGCAATATTAGATGTTGAAGGTTTCCCTATATATCGCCAATGGCACATAGCATATCCCAAGAAAAAACAACTTTCAATTACCGCAAGTACTTTTTTAGAATATTTGCTTTTACAAAGTCAGAAATTTTATGTTGACCAAAAAAATCCTTTAGAAATAATCAAAGCTTTGCAAGCGATGTCATTGCTTACTACAAGTAAAGTAAAAGGTTAAGAGTTAGGAATTAACAGTTAGGAGTTAAGAGTTAGGAATTAACAGTTAGGAGTTAAGAATTGTTTTTCTTTCCCCCATCTTCCCCTAACTCCATCTTTTGTTCTTTTGCATAATCAATCTAACTCTCGACGACCTTCTAAGGCTTTTGCTAAGGTTATTTCATCAGCATATTCTAAATCGCCACCTACGGGTAAACCAAAAGCGATTCGCGTAACTTTGGTGAATGGCTTGAGCAGTTGACCAATATATAATGTAGTGGTTTCACCTTCAATACTCTGACTAATAGCTAAAATAACTTCTTTGGGATTGCGCTGACTTACCCGTCGTACCAATGCTTGGATATTTAATTGTTCAGGTCCGATACCTTCTATGGGAGAAATTACACCTCCTAGAACATGGTACTTACCTTTGTACTCTCTGGTTTTTTCCAAAGCAATTACATCGCGGGAATCTGCAACTACACATATAGTTTCGTTGTCACGCTTAGAATTGCGGCAAATTTCACAAACTGGTTCGGAAGATAAGTGAAAGCACTCCCGACATAAACCTACCCGTTTTTTGGCATCAATCAAAGCTTGCGCTAAAGCTTCTACTTCTGCTTCTGGTCGTTTTAAAATATGCAACGCTAATCGTTGGGCAGTTTTTGGCCCAACTCCCGGCAAGCGTTGCAACTGCTCGATCAATCTTGCTAAAGGACGTGCGTAAACCGTTTTCTTATCTCCAGTATGTACGTGCCATATCTATTATGATGACATTCTTCCATAACTGTGGAACATTTATTTAAAACTGGTGTTAAATAATTGCTCCAAAATCATTATGATTCCAAAATTAATCGATTGAGGTAGGATAATCAAAGTTGATAAATCAGTCAAATTTAATACATTTTTTGGAATCATCATGGTAAACACCTTAACGAGTTTCCCAGATATAAAAGACCATTGGGCGCGTCAGTTTATCGAAGCTTTAGCCACAAGAAGAATTTTAAATGGCTACCCCAATGGTAATTTTCGTCCCGATCATTCGGTGACAAGGGCTGAGTTTGCAGCAATTATTACTTCAACTTTTCATCAAGTACCTAAAAAGCGGGAATACATACCTTTTATTGATGTTCCAACTACTCATTGGGCATTTTCTGCCATCAAAAAGTCTTACGAAACAGTTTTTATCACTGGATTCCCTAATGGTGAGTTTCGTCCTTCAAATCGGATTACGCGAGCAGATGCTTTAGTTGCAATTGTGAGTGGTTTAGGATTAACTAATATTGATACTGATTTATTAAGTTTATTACCGCAAATTTATCAAGATGCTGGGCAAATTCCAGAGTATGCCAGAATAACTATAGCTATCTCGACAAAGGTAGGTTTAATTGCAAACTATCCAAATATTAAATTACTTAATCCTACTTTAGCTGCGACTCGTGCTGATATTTCTGTATTCGTATATCAAACTTTAGTTTATTTACAACAAGCGGAAAAAATTGCATCCAATTATTTAATTTTACCACAAATATCCATTACACCAATTCCAGAGAATACTCGCGAATACGATATTATTTGTTTTGGTGATGAAGTTCCTGGCATTTTAAGTTTAGTTTGTGCTGCACGGGAATATTATCGCCGTACAAATGAATATCCCCGCAGTTTACTGTTATTTAAAGGAAACTCTCAATTAGGAATTGGCGGTCATTTAGTTCGCGGAGGTTTGTCTTATCTTGACCGTTCCCAGATTCCTATTGCCATCCGTCAACAGTATGATTTAGATACTTTCGGCGATTCACCAGCTATTTATCAAGAATTTTTGCAACGTTCTGGGGTTTATCAAATAGCTTTAGACCCGAAAAATGCTAACGTTGCTTTGCGGCAAATGTTGCAAGAAATAAGAGCCGATGTTCTCAGTAATGCTGAAATTAAATCAGTAATTAAACAGGGGAATCAAATAGCTGTTATTAAGTTAAATCGAGGTGAAAACTATTTTGCAAAGTATTTTATTGACTGTACAGTTAATGCAGAATTAGCGCAATTTGCGGAAGTCAGAAAACTCAAGGGTTTTGAAACATTCGGTTTACCAGATGCAGAATTATCAGTAACTTTGACATTTCAAACTAAAGGATTAAGTATAGAAAGATTAAAGCTGATTGAATTGGAATATTTACAGGGTTTTACCAACCAAATAAATACTCAATTTCAAAATTTATTAAATATAGCTGCTGGGAATAATTCAGAATTTGCAGATTTTTTGAGGAAAAATTTAATTGATGAAAATGGCAGATTCAAAACCATGTACGCGGGGAAAGACTATATCGATGTTCGTTGCAAAGCTTTATCAATCGCTTATCATAGTTTCCGAGGAACAACTTTATCTCTACAAAAGAGCGGAAGCATTCTTGATAATGGCAATATTGCAATTTTAGCCGACGGTAATTTGTCGTGGAATGCTTTACTGTTCGATGTCAATGCAGAGCAAGCAGAGAGTTTAGCTAGAACAAAAGCGTTACCAACATCCGTAATGCTTCAAGAAATGCAATTTGTTAGTCAGTGGTTTAAGAATATTGGTGCTACCGAAGTCATTCCAGCAAGGGAATTATACATCCGTCATGCAGGTAATATTCTCGGAGCCGTAAAACCGTTTAGAGGAGCCGAAATGCTGGCTGGAGGGGTTTCCGTAGCAGAAGCTTTGGGTACTTTCGGCTACCATTTTGATATCCGTGGGGGTATCGAAGGTTTAATAAATCGAGCTTTGGATAAAAGTTTACAAAAACCAAGTTTACATTTACCACCATTATTTAACTTTGGTATTCAACACGCATTAATTAAAAATGTCCCCAATTTAGCAGTAATCAGCCCCGCTTCTGGGTTTGAAGGTTACGCTAGCTCCGCTGGGAGAATTGTCGAATTTAATTGCGGTGTCGGACAAGGAATAGGAATTGCGATCGCGATTTGCCTGATTGAAAATCGTCTTCTTGCCGAAATTAGAAATTTCGAGGTGCGAGAAGTTTTAGCAAGTACCCAGCGTCTACCAAAAATATATGGAGTCAGTTATCTCGAACAAGCGCGGGAATTAGATGTTTTTGAGAATCTAATAGCTTAGCTTAAGTATTGATTTATCTGCAAAATTCCACAGCAAAAAACGCCTCCCGATTACTCGGAAAGCGTTTTCTATACTTGGTAAAGACGTAATATATTACGTCTCTACATTGTATTATTTAATTATTAACCGTTGATTGCGGGAGCGCTAATTGCAACAGGTGCAGCATCAGCAGCAGCTAAATCTAAGGGGAAGTTGTGAGCGTTGCGCTCGTGCATTACTTCCATACCCAAGTTA
>JAAUSO010000236.1 GCA_012033205.1 Richelia sp. SL_2_1
CAAAGTCGGGATAGGGCATTGCCACGACTCTAAACGGACACAGAGAGAAGGTAAGACTGGTTCTCCAGCACATCTCAGTGAAGTGTCAAGAATCACCGAGGCTTCAGCCCGGTGAGTATGTCAAAACTTCCGAATCAACAAGGTATGTTTCTCCGAATACTTCATCTCGTTTTTTCCAAACTCCTTGGACTAAACGAATGAAGATTTTTACCGGATTCCACAAACCTTGATGACCGTTACCGTTTTTGCTCAATACATCACCTCCATGATATTCAATAATAGGAGACATAATTGTCCCCTAATTTATTGTCAATTATTTTGAAACCAGTTCTGATTAAGAAAGTTAATTAACTTAATGAAAAATTACAAATGTTGAGGATTTTATCGTAGCTTGAATATTGCGATCGCAAAGTAATCAACTGACCATAAATTAATAAAATACATTCCCAAACCGCAGCTTGGGAACGATAACATCAAACGTCAAACAGTACCGGCAGCAGCACCTACTGCTTGCTCATCAGCAATTCCCACTAATTTCGCACTCAATTCCCACAAACGTTGTGCTTTATCATCATCCAAGGCTTCGTTAGAAACTTCTTGCTCAAAAGACTTTCTACCTTCCTTCTGACGATTTCCCCAACTGTAGTAAGAACCAGATTTATTATATTCTGGGTCTGCAACAACTGCTGCAACTCTTTCACCAGCCAATTCTTCAGATACATATCCGCCAGTGATATTCTTTTGAAATAGAGGGAATATTTTCTGAAATAGGGAATAGTGATTGCGGAATAAAGCACTTTCGGCAACGCATCCGGGATACAGGGAACTAAATACAATTCCTGTGGAATCATGATAGCGTCTGTGTAATTCCCTCATGGTCAAAACGTTGCAAAGTTTACTATCTTTATAAGCTTTACCCGCTTTGAATTTCTTACCGTTAATCATCGAAATCGGTGCTTTAAAACCGGATTCAAAACCTTTTAAATCTCCTAAATCTGGAGGTGCAGGAATGGGAATCTTTCCTCCCAACTCTTTGGGATTTGCTGTTACTGTTCCTAAAATCACTAATCTGGGTTGAGAAGCAGATGATTTTTGCAAATCTTCCAACATCAAGTTACATAATAGGAAATGTCCCAGATGATTTGTCGCCACACTCAACTCATATCCATCTTCACTCCGCATCGGTTCCTTTAACAAAGGTAAATACACCGCAGCGTTACACACCAAAGCATCCAGAGATTTACCGCTTTCTCGAAAAGTGTTAACAAATTGACGCACACTATTTAAAGAAGCCAAATCGAGATGCATAATAGTGTAGCTCTCAGGTGACATTCCCACCTCATTAGCGACTTTTTGAGTCTTTTCCAGATTGCGACAAGCCATTACTACGTGCCATCCTTTTTTAGCAAGGGCTTTCGCAGCATACAACCCAACCCCAGAGGAAGCACCCGTAATCACAACCGTTGATTTGTAATTTTGTTCCATATTTTTAAAACTCTATTTATCAACGTTAGTTATATTAATGTTCTCATAACTGCTTTACTTACTATCGCTTTTGTTAAGAGTATTTAACGATTATCTGACATCAAACGACTCCAACTTCAAAAGTAAAGGCTAATCGCTTTAAAAGACAATTAGCCGTGGCACCAGGAAAATTTAAAAATTCAAAATTTAATTTAATTTAATTTAATTTAATTAAAGAGTAGGCATTATAACCCCTCGAATGTGCAACAGTTCAATAGGAATTATCTATTCTATACGTTGAGATTGGTATCTACCCTTAATATTCTGATTGAAATACCTACCCACTGCATCGGATGTATACAAATCTTCCCATGTATCCTCATCTATATCTGAATATTCATATACCGCACCACTATTAAACTCTATCTGTAAAACTTCATTTTCAGAGTCGTATCCAATAGCGTTTGCCATTGTTGAGGCTATTGGTAACATCGCAAACTCTTGTTCTTCTAACAATGGTGGAACTTCCGCAATTAATTCATTTAAATCCTGTAATCCTTCATAAGCCTGTATTGGTGCAGGTATTTCCAGCAATTCCAACTCGTCACCTCTATCAAGTAATAATTGTAAGTATCCGTCAGAGTGAGCTATACCTAATAAATTACTTAAATCGAGCTTGCTAAACTTCATCTATTATGCTCTCCTATTAACAGATATAAGTGGAATTTCTTAATCCCAATTATTTCTTTTCTAGTACATTAGTATCATGAAATGACTTTGAAGTCAAGAGCGATTAGAAATTGAGTATCACAGAAGTCGGGTTTTTAGGATAAATCTCTGTAATCACAGACAATAGTTATAAAAACCCGACTTCTAACCCTAGGAAAAATCAAGGTTTTGCAGCTTCCTTATGGAGTAATAGAAGCAGCGAACATCCAACTCACCTTAAATTCACACCAACCGCAAACAAGGACATTTCTGCAAATACCCATCGGCTTTAAGTTGTGCATCTGGATTATCTATATTTGCTGGAGTTGGGCGGATAATACCATTAAATAAGTCGTCTAAACCGTAAGGAATGAAAAATTCCCATTCTTCTTGAGTATTTAAACGTACACCGATGGCTGCTGTCGTGTGCAGCCAATTTTTGATACCGTCTTCAGTGCTAGTGTAAATTTTTCTACCAGAACGCCATCGACAAAAGCTAGCTTGATTTTTGATATCGAATAGATAGTCTGGAAATACAGTATTTAAAGCTGCTTTCGCGGTTAATTCTTGATTGCGATCGCCATTTTCGTCAAAGAATGCAATATCAAAGTCTTTGATAAACAGTTTACAGTTTTCGCCAAAAATTGAACGCCAAACTGTGTTTCGTACAGCACCTCCAGCTAACCACCAATTGGGAAGATTAAGTTGAGATATGGGACTTAGTACAGCACCAACAGTCGAATTAGTCAGAATATTTTGTAGGCGATCGACACCATTCATGATATTAAACTGATTTCTATTTATTTGGCAAATTGCCAATTCTTTGAGGAAATTCTTTATTGACCGTCAAGTCATTTTATGGTAAATACAAAAACCCTGTAGAGACGTAGCACTGCTACGTCTCCAACAATATGAAATCATCACTTCATATTTTTATTCACCAATACCCTGATGTAAAATCTGAAAATTTAAGCTGGTAAGAATCTTTCGAGATTATAACTTCCCTGAAACTTTTACTAACTAATACGTCTAGCAATGCACATAACCGATTGTGCTGCTTCTGGAGTGTCCGGATTGATACCTGATAACCGTTGACTTAATCTCAATCTCCAAGAATTCCGACCATTTTTACCCTCAAGTACTTCAGCACCTAAATCGTGACTATGAGGGTACAATTTCACCTCAAAACCCAATGGTTCCAAAGCTTCATAGTATACAGAGGCTGTAATTCCATCCCCTGGTCTTTGGTTATGAATCTCAGTTTTCCAGCGTGCATATCTTTCCTCGTAGGGAATATAATGCTTGCTCCTCAACAGACGATAGAGAGGATATCTAATATCCCGAATCAATAAACCCACCCCTTTTAGATTCCAAGCAGTACGCTGGGGGTCTTGATCAGTAAATAATAATCCACCAGGACGCACCAAACGCGCTGCTTCCTGCAAAATTCTACCCATATCATCGCAATGATGAACGGTAGCATTTGCAACTACGATATCTGCAAATCCATCTATGAATGGTAAATGATGAGCATCAGTCAAAATTGGTGTATAGCCAACTTCACGAGCCATCTTGAGAGTGCTTAGAGAAATATCAACCCCAATTAAAAGTTTGGGTAGACCACCCAGCGTTGCATAGACATTACCAGGACCGCAACCGATATCTACAACTATTTTGTCATCCCAGCTACCCATTGCAGCCTGCCAACGTTCTTTAAACGGTTCGCTGCGATGACTATCTTCAAAATATTCCGATGCCCATTTTGGATGTCCAAAAAAGAAACTGTTAGCCTGCATACCCTTTGTAAAAACTGGAATTGGACAGGTAGGAATATCTCTCCCTTCCCCATCCACCATCGCATCCGAAGCTAGATAAGGTTTCAACCGCGAAAACGCAGAATCTTCCATTCTTTCTCCTTAAGTATTATTTGCAGGGTTTCAGTTGTATTTACTACTAACTAAACTTGATGGTATCAAATATCTATGTATTACTATGGTATTATTCAAGTAATATACAAAGAAAGATAAAAAGAATTGATAAAGTTATTTTTATTTGAGAAAAACAAGTTTAAGAATTAATATTTTAGCTTTTATTTAAAGAGAATTTTCCGGTTTTTAATACCATGTATTGTTTGACATAATTTAAATTATGTAAATGTAAATGTAAATGTAAATTAAAAAAATCTTTTTTAGTATTTTGTACTAATCATAAAATTTTAAATATTATTTAAGTAAATAGATTTATTTATTTATTTATTTATTTGTTTATTATATTTTTGCAAATCACAATTTTTTTAATTTATATGGTAGCGGTTGTCAGCAAACTTTTCCCAGAAAAAGATTACGGCTTTATCAAAACCCTCGATACTGGAAGAGGAATTTACTTTCACCGCAATAGCGTCACTCACGGAGATTTTGAGCGGATAGAAGTTAGTACCGGCGTACAATTTTCCGAAACCCCAGGTGAAATGGGACTCCAAGCAAGCACTAGTAACGATATGGGGCATTGAGAATTGGGCATTGGTAGTAGGAAATAGATAATTATTAACTCCTGACTCCCAACTCTTAACTTTTTCTTCCCCTCCCTACCGCCTAGTACCATTTTTTGATAACATCATAAAACCCGATTCTTAACAAACGGATTGATGTATGAGCAAAGGCACTTTATTTGATAAAGTTTGGGATTTACATACGGTTGGTATGCTTGCTTCCGGACAAACGCAACTGTTTATCGGACTGCATCTGATTCATGAAGTGACAAGTCCTCAAGCCTTTGCCATGTTAAAGGAACGGGGTTTGAAGGTGATGTTTCCTCAGCGCACGGTGGCAACCGTTGACCATATCGTACCCACTGAAAATCAAGCGCGTCCTTTTGTCGATACTTTGGCTGAAGAAATGATGCAGGCTCTGGAAAATAATTGCCAGGAGCATAATATTACTTTTTACAATATTGGTACCGGAAATCAAGGCATTGTTCATGTCATCGCCCCAGAATTGGGATTAACACAGCCAGGAATGACTATTGCTTGTGGAGATAGTCACACTTCAACTCATGGTGCATTTGGATCGATCGCCTTTGGTATTGGCACCTCTCAAGTGCGAGATGTATTGGCTTCTCAAACGTTGGCGCTATCTAAATTAAAAGTCCGTAAAATTGAAGTTAACGGTAGTTTAAATCCCGGTGTTTACGCCAAAGATGTGGTGTTACACATTATCCGCACTCTTGGTGTTAAAGGTGGTGTGGGATATGCTTACGAATTCGCTGGTACCACCTTTGAGCAAATGAACATGGAAGAACGGATGACTGTGTGTAATATGTCTATCGAAGGTGGTGCCAGGTGCGGTTACGTGAATCCCGATCAAGTTACTTATGAATACCTTAAAGATAAGAACTTTGCTCCAAAAGGTGAACATTGGCAGCAAGCCGTTAATTGGTGGAATTCTATCCGTAGTGATACGGATGCAATTTATGATGATGTCGTAGTATTTGATGCTAAAGATATTGCACCTACCGTTACTTGGGGAATCACTCCCGGTCAAGGTATAGGAGTTAATCAAACTGTTCCGTTACCCTCAGAATTACCAGCCGATGAACGTTTGATTGCCGAGGAAGCTTATAGTTACATGGATTTAGCACCCGGTAATCCCATTAAAGGTACAAAAATAGATGTGTGCTTTATTGGTAGCTGCACCAACGGTAGAATCAGCGACTTACGAGAAGCCGCGAAAATTGCCCAAGGACATCAGGTAGCCTCCGGAGTAAAAGCCTTTGTAGTTCCCGGTTCCGAACGAGTCAAAAAACAAGCCGAAGCCGAAGGTTTAGATAAAATCTTTCAAGCAGCCGGATTTGAATGGAGAGAACCCGGATGTTCCATGTGTTTGGCTATGAATCCCGATAAATTGCAGGGAAGACAAATCAGTGCTTCTTCCTCCAACCGCAACTTTAAAGGAAGGCAAGGTTCGGCAAGTGGACGTACATTATTAATGAGTCCAGCAATGGTTGCAGCCGCTGCGATTCAAGGCACCGTTGCGGATGTTAGAGAATTGATCAAAAGTTAGGAGTTAGGAGTTAGGAGTTAGGAATTAGGAGTTTAAATTTGTCTCCTTATCTCTCCTCAATTCCTAATTCTCAATACTTCGACTTTGCTCAGTACAAGTTGCCAATTCCCAATTATTTAATCCGAAATATATTCGCGTAGCGTATCTATTGGATAAATCCAAAATCTAAAATCTAAAATCTAAAATTGTTATGAGTGAAGTTAAAACAGTTTCCGGAAACGGTATTCCTTTAGTAGGTAACGACATCGATACAGATAGAATCATCCCAGCCAGGTTTTTGCGTTGCGTTACCTTTGATGGTTTGGGAAAATACGCTTTTGAAGATGATAGAAAAGCACTTACAGGTAAACATCCTTTCGACCAACCGCAGTATCAAAATGCCAATATATTAGTAGTCAATCGCAACTTTGGCTGTGGTTCCTCCAGAGAACACGCACCCCAAGCCCTTGCTAAATGGGGAATTCAAGCTTTAATTGGTGAGAGTTTTGCCGAAATATTTTTTGGTAATTGCGTAGCAATGGGTATTCCTTGTATTACCGCTGATACTGCTATTGTTCAAGAATTGCAGGTCATGTTAACAGATAATCCCCAAGTAAATATAACGATAGATTTGCAAAACATGAAAGTAGAGTGCGGTGATTTTTCAGCATCCGTAAACATGGGTGAAGGAGCAAAAAATATGTTTATTTCTGGTACTTGGGATGCTTGCGGACAATTAGTAGCAAATGCACCAAAAATTCAACAGACTACAGCAAAATTACCCTATATGAATTGGGGGTATTTATAAAACAATAGGACGCAATTGATTGTAAAAATACACAACTTTAACTTTGTGCGCTACCGTTTTATCAGCATAATTTGTTGAGAAAAAAACAAAATTACAAAAATTAATCATTTATTTATCTAAAATTTATCTAAAACTATCGGTGAAATTACTTTAAGTAGCGTAGAAAGTATTCATAGACTATTCATAACACCTTAAAATTGAAACCATGCTGTTAAGGCGATCGCCAAAGCATCAGCGGCATCATCAGGACGAGGAATGTAGTCTAGATCAAGTTCTCGTGCTACTGCTTCTTGAACTTCCGATTTTTCAGCCTTGCCATAACCAGTCAAAGCGAGTTTAATTTGAGCAGGTGCAAATTCTACAATAGGTAAACGATGTTGTCCCAAGACTAACATGATGATTCCTCTAGCTTGAGCAACCAAGATAGTGTTTGCCATCCGGTAAAAGAAGAATTTTTCAATCGCTACCAAATCAGGTTGGGATTGTTCAATTACAGTATGTAAATCATCGTAAAGCGTACATAGTCTTTGCTCCAGTGGAGTATTAGCAGGCGTACTAATTACCCCAAAATCTTGTAAAATTACTGAACCAGAAGCTAAGTTAACTTGATTTTTTTGGCATATAATTACTCCAAAACCTAAAATTGCTAATCCTGGATCTAATCCTAAAATTTTTTTGTGCATTTACTTTACAGTATTTTCATATAACTAAAGTGATTTTACTTAATCTTTTCCCGAAGTTAATTAGATCAGTCCAATCAATTAGATAGAATTAATTATTGTGATAATTCCATTCTTAGATTTGAATGTTCTTAGTGTAAATTTTCAATTAATTATTGTTTAGACCACTGCTTACCATTGCAATATGCCAATTGGTTTTATCAGACAAGCCCTTAATCTCATGCAAGAACAGTCGCGTCGTCGCACTCCCCATCGAGTTAATCAGTGGTTTAAGTGGTTGTCCCCTGGGTTATCGGTCAAACGTTGGTTTTTAATGAGTATGGCTGGTGTAGTGCTGGCAAGTCTGGGCTTCGCTATTTGGAGCGGATTAACACCAGTTTTCTGGGTACTGGAGTTGGTTAGAAGCGCACTCTCGCTAATTACCAATATTATGCCTTACTACATCAGCGGACCCGTGGTAATGATTAGCGGTTTGCTGTTGTTGCTTTGGGGACAAAGCCGTACTGTTGGTTCAATTACTCGCGTACTACAACCCGAAGGAAATGAAGAATTAGTAGATCTACTCTTAGCTCATCGTAGATTATACAGAGGACCAAAAATTGTTGTCATTGGTGGTGGTACAGGACTTTCCACCTTGTTGAGAGGACTCAAAACTTACAGTGCCAATATTACTGCTATTGTGACTGTAGCTGATGACGGTGGTTCATCCGGTCGATTGCGCGAAGAATTTGGCGTATTACCACCAGGAGATATTCGTAACTGTTTAGCAGCTTTAGCAGATGAAGAAAAATTATTGACAGAATTGTTTCAATATCGCTTCAGTGCTGGAGACGGTTTAACTGGTCACAGTTTTGGCAATTTGTTCTTAACTGCAATGAGTGAAATTACTGGGGATTTAGAACAAGCCGTTGCTGCCAGTTCTAAAGTTCTCGCCATTAGAGGACAAGTGCTACCAGCAACTCTTAGCGACGTTCGTCTCTGGGCTGAACTAGCCGACGGTCGCCGGATTCAAGGTGAATCAAAAATTACCAAAGCTGGAGGAAAAGTTGTTAAAATAGGTTGCACTCCCGCAAATCCACCCGGTTTACCTGCCGCACTCAAAGCAATCGAAGATGCCGATTACATCATCATGGGACCCGGTAGTCTTTATACCAGCGTCATTCCCAATCTTTTAGTACCCGAAATTGCCAGGCGATCGCCGCAACATCGGTACCTAAAATATATGTGTGTAATATTATGACTCAACCGGGAGAAACTGAAGGATATACAGTTGCCAATCACATTCAAGCTATTGATAAAGCTTGCGGACAAAACTATTTGATGCGGTTTTGGTACACCAAAAATCTCCCACAGCCCG
>JAAUSO010000237.1 GCA_012033205.1 Richelia sp. SL_2_1
GAGTGAGGAGTGAGGAGTGAGGAGTTAGGAGTGAGGAGTTAGGAGTTAGGAGTGAGGAGTGAGGAGTTAGGAGTCAAATTCATAACTCTTCTAACTCTTCTAACTCTTCTAACTTTTAACTCATAATTCCTAACTCTCAACTCTTAACTCTTAACTCATAACTCTTAACTCTTAACTCTTAACTCTTAACTCCTAACTCATAACTCTTAGCTGTTGGGGAAGAGACGGGCTATTTCCGAATCGTCAATAGATCCATCATTCATATCTTCCCCTAAAAATATCTCGTTATCTTTATTTGCGGATTCTTCACTCCAAACATCTGTTAAGGCATCACCAAAGCCGGTGCTATCTCCATCTTTAAACTCGTCGAAGGAAATATCACCGAAAGCGTCTTCTTCCTCTATGCTGGAGTTTGGCTCGGAATTGTCGAAAGCAGATTCTTCTTCTACAGAAATATCTCCCAATCCCTCAACTTGGATGTCATCCAATCCGCTTTCTTGGCTTTGAGAATCTTGTGAAAAATCTTGTCCACCCCAGGCTTCTTCTACTACTACCAAAGTTGCATCTTCAGAATCATCACGATTATCCTCAGAATCATTGATTTGAGAAGCAATATTCGCAAATTCGTCGGTATTTTGGTCTATTGACAATTCTGCATCATCATCTTGCTCCTCTTGCGATACTGGCTGCATGGACTGCTTTCCAAGGGCTGCATCTGGATCGAAATGCAAATCAAGTACTTCAACCAAAGTATCGGCATCTGCATTTAACTTGGAAAATGGCAACATTAATTGCGCTAACTTCGGTTCTAGAGCGTTTGCTACTCCCAGGATGAGGTATGAAGACGGACGTTTACCACCATCTGGTGTATAAACCGAGTCTACTTCCATATGTAATTTAATCCAGTCGCGATTCGAGGCGTAGAATTGCAACCACTTCTGCTTTAGAGAATCCGTAAAACTATAAAAGAAAGCCATGTGATCTTCTCCCTACCGAGAAATAAACTAATGATTTATACAATCATTAAGTCTAGTTGCTCTTCGGGATTAGTAACCTGTGGTTTATTCGGATTTAGATAAAAATCTGACAACAATGAGAATAATTCTCGGTCTGGAGCATCCTGTGGAACTACTCCCTCGGGACGTGCTAAAAGCTGGTCAGCAATACTGAGATAATAATCACAAACGAAGTTCAAACCCGGTTCTGTTTCTGCCATTTCAAACAAAGTCTTGCCTTTGACGCGGGAAACACGGATATCTTCAATCAAAGGTAGAACTTCTAAAACTGGCATCGGTACGGTTTCAATATATTTTTCGATTAAATCGCGTTTGGAGGTGCGATTACCAATCAAACCGGCCAGTCGTAATGGATGAGTCCGGGCTTTTTCTCTGACGGAAGCCGCGATACGGTTAGCCGCAAATAAAGCGTCAAAGCCATTGTCTGTAACAATTAAGCAGTAATCGGCATAATTCAGCGGTGCCGCAAAACCACCACAAACTACGTCACCAAGAACGTCGAACAATATTACATCATACTCATCAAAGGCGTTGAGTTCCTTGAGTAGTTTTACGGTTTCTCCAACTACATAACCACCACATCCTGCACCCGCTGGAGGTCCACCAGCTTCGACGCAATCTACTCCACCATAACCCTTATAAATAACGTCTTCTGCCCAAATATCTTCGTAATGAAAATCTTTTTCTTGCAAGGTATCAATAATCGTCGGAATCAAAAATCCGGTCAAGGTGAAGGTACTATCATGTTTAGGATCGCAACCAATTTGTAGAACTTTTTTACCGCGCTTAGCTAAGGCTACGGAAATATTACAACTGGTTGTGGATTTACCTATTCCGCCTTTACCGTAAACTGCTAATCTCACTTTTATTGCCTCTTATAGTTTCTTATCAAACTCTTGACTCAAACAATCTACTTTTTCCTCTGTCGGGCAAAGGTTTGTAAGTTTTGGGTCAATTGAATCTCGTTAATGTCCAAGTTACACCCAAAACTATAAAGCTTTGAGAATGCAATGGAGTTTATTGCTTTGAAATATAGTTCATTAGTTACTATTTAAAACACTATCCCTTGCAAAAGTCTACCAATGTTTAAATTAACTTAATAATACGTTTTATTTAATTATTTATATATAATTAGTTACAATAAACAAAAAAGCTTAACTAAATCTCAAATATCTGACATATATGCCTTTCATCCCAAAAAAGTAATTATAGTAATTAATAAACAATTAATAAACAAGATAAAACCAAGGTATAGCCTATTGTATGAGGGCTTAGGGATATAAGTATTTTTTGTTGAAAAATGACGTAAACCTCAAAAAGTTAGTATTCAAGTCAAACTCGGCTTAATTACAGATATTCAGCAATAATACTGAGGATTTATTGATGTTGTATTTTTACTATGAGTATAATTATTGAAAATTATTTAAAATCATTCAAAATCTTGAAATAGCTTGTGAAAGCTTGACTTATGACAAAAAGTACCGAAAAGTCCCGCTGCGTACCTAAGTAAAAACTCGGATGCTTCACGAAAAAAATTTAATTAAAAAACTCGATCCAAATACTACTTGATTGCTTGACGGAATTTTCGCAAAAAAATCTTACTCAAACTCTTACACAACAATGATTTATAGCAATCCAAAATCATAAATGAGAATTTAGATCCCCGACTTCTTCAAGAAGTAGGGGATCTGAACACAGTGATTTCGATACAAATCAAATAGGATTGCTATAGCTTTTAAAAGCTCCAATTCAGAAATGTTAAAAATAATCACATTTATCAAATGGAGTAGTTTTTTGGAAAATTTAGCATTGAAATTAATTTCAAGCGAATAAATAATAGTTGCTGTAATTTAGACATGAATATAAAAAAAAGCTTAAAATTTCAGCTTTTTGTGAAGATTTAATATTTTAACAAGCTTGATTGATGACAATTAAATTTATTTCGATCAACAAGCATTTTCATCCTTCTTGATTTGCGCCATTTCCTGTAAAGATTGCCAACCTGGTTGCCAAGTTGAACGGTCTTGTAATAACTTGGCATTGATCCAGAAAGTCACCTGAGAATCGCAAGAAGCGACCATTTCTGCATATACCCATTTACCTTGGTTTTTACGGTTGATGACTTGAAAGTGTCTCCAGCCATCAATTTTTTGTTGGGATGTCCACTTAGAACCCAATAGATAAGGAAATTTTGGTTTTTTAGGCATTATTCTGAAATTACAACGCGATAGCAACGAGCTTGCACTAGGCGATCGCAAAAAATCGATAAATTTAGCTTAACTATCTTTTAATAAATGACCACCATGTTTAAAGCGCTTGCATAACAACTGGTCATTTTCCTTAATGCATAAAGAGAATAATTTGACATGACTCCAACAAGTGCTAATAGTATTACTTATTTTCAAGGATTTTCGAGAAAGACGATGCTGTACAACAGCATTAGGGCAAAGAATTTCTAAAACACCAGTTCCATCCTCACGATTAATTATACGGAAAAGACAATCTTGCAACATAGCGCGATCGCTGCTAGTAAAAAAATTTTTAAAGCGTTGCAATAATTCGGTGTCAGTCATATCCCGAATCGGCTTTCTCGGAGGTAACTCATCATCGATAAAGTTAAATTCTTCGTCTTCAAAGTTGTAAGATTCAGTCATCCGATTTGAGATTTTGGATACTTCGGCAAGCTCAGCACAAGTTTTGGATTTTGAATTGACCCCACGGATCAATCCGGGGGCTTGTACGATCAAGGAATGATTGGTCATTGCATTTATTTTAAATCCAACCTGAAGTTATGGTAACTCGTTGGGGGGATGGGGGGAAAGTTATGAGTTATGAGTTATGAGTTTTAATGTATTCCAATCCAAAATCTAAAATTTAAAATCCAAAATTATTTTAGGGAAATACGACTAACTCAGGGGTGAACACCGACCTTGTAAGATGCATGACTTTTTTTAGAATGTTTTATAGAAAGAATTGTTTATTTTTTATTGTTTATTTTTTTGTGGTAATCAAGTTGTTACCTTTTTGACAAAGCCTATGCAACCTACTAATCCAAACCAATTTACTGAAAAAGCTTGGGAGGCTATTACTCATACTCCTGAGATTGCCAAACAATTTCAACAACAGCAGATTGAAAGCGAACATTTAATGAAAGCTCTACTGGAGCAAGATGGATTGGCTGCACCTACTTTTACAAAGTTGGGTGCAAATCCTCAAAAAATTAAACAACGCACGGAAGATTTTATCAAAAATCAACCCAGAGTATCGGGTAGCAGTAGTTCTGTATACTTGGGACGCAGCTTGGATACGCTTTTAGATCGAGCTGATGGATATCGTAAGGAGTTTGGTGACGAGTATATTTCTATTGAACATTTACTCCTAGCTTATGCTCGTGATGATCGTTTTGGTAAAACTCTATTTCGAGAGAATGCGATAGATGAAAAGAAATTAAAAGATACTATTAAACAAATTAGGGGGAGTCAAAAAGTGACTGACCAAAATCCAGAAGGTAAATATCAATCTCTGGAAAAATATGGACGTGATTTAACTCAAGCTGCGAGTGAAGGTAAACTTGATCCTGTAATTGGACGTGATGATGAAATTCGTCGGACTATTCAAATTTTGTCGCGTCGGACTAAAAATAACCCCGTATTAATTGGTGAACCTGGTGTTGGTAAAACGGCTATCGCTGAGGGTTTAGCGCAGCGAATTTTGGCGGGTGATGTGCCACAATCGCTCAAAGATCGCAAACTGATAGCTTTGGATATGGGGGCTTTGATTGCAGGTGCGAAGTTCCGGGGTGAGTTTGAAGAGCGTCTCAAGGCTGTATTAAAGGAAGTTACGGAATCTCAAGGTAATATTGTTCTATTTATTGATGAAATTCATACTGTAGTTGGCGCTGGGGCAACTCAAGGGGCGATGGATGCGGGTAATTTGCTCAAGCCGATGTTAGCGCGGGGTGAATTGCGTTGTATTGGTGCTACTACTTTAGATGAATATCGTAAATATCTTGAAAAGGATGCGGCTTTGGAAAGACGTTTCCAACAAGTTTATGTAGATCAACCCAGTGTAGAAGATACTATTTCGATTCTCCGGGGTTTGAAGGAACGCTATGAAGTCCACCACGGGGTGAGAATTGCTGATAGTTCTTTAGTCGCGGCTGCTACTTTATCTAACCGTTATATTACTGACCGCTTTTTACCAGATAAGGCGATCGATTTGATGGATGAAGCCGCAGCTCGTTTAAAAATGGAAATTACTTCCAAACCTGAAGAATTAGACGAAATTGACCGCAAAATTCTGCAATTGGAAATGGAGAAGTTATCGCTGCAAAAGGAAAGCGATAACGCATCTCGCGAACGTTTGGAAAGGTTAGAAAAAGAACTTGCTGATTTTAAAGAAGATCAGCGTACTCTTAACAGTCAGTGGCAGTCGGAAAAGGACGTAATTACCAAAATTCAGTCGGTAAAAGAAGAAATTGACCGAGTTAACTTAGAAATTCAACAAGCAGAGCGAGATTATGATCTCAATCGGGCTGCTGAATTGAAATATGGTAAGTTAACCGATTTGCATCGTCAATTAGAAGCAGCTGAAACTGAACTTTCTCAAGCACAACACAGTGGTAAATCTTTGTTACGGGAAGAAGTCACCGAAGCTGATATTGCGGAAGTTATTTCTAAATGGACGGGTATCCCGATCAGCAAATTAGTAGAATCCGAGAAAGAGAAATTATTAAATCTTGAAGATGAACTACATAACCGCGTGATTGGACAATATGAAGCAGTAACTGCGATCGCGGATGCTATTCAGCGTTCTCGTGCTGGACTTGCTGATCCTAATCGTCCCATAGCTTCGTTTATTTTCCTCGGTCCGACGGGTGTTGGTAAAACCGAATTGGGTAAAGCTTTAGCTGCTTATATGTTCGACACTGAAGAAGCGATGGTACGGATTGATATGTCCGAATACATGGAAAAACACGCCGTTTCTCGCTTGCTGGGTGCGCCTCCAGGGTATGTTGGTTATGAAGAAGGGGGACAACTAACCGAAGCTATCCGTCGTCGTCCTTATGCGGTAATTCTCTTCGATGAAATCGAGAAAGCCCACCCGGATGTATTTAACATCATGCTGCAAATCCTTGATGATGGTAGAGTTACTGATTCTCAAGGACGCACGGTGGATTTCAAAAACACGATTATTATTATGACCAGTAATATTGGTTCCCAATATATCCTTGATGTGGCTGGTGATAATTCTCGTTATGAAGAAATGCGGAGTCGAGTTATGGAAGCGATGCGGAATAGTTTCCGTCCGGAATTTCTCAACCGGATTGATGAAATCATCTTCTTCCATGCTTTAGAAAAATCCGAATTACGCAAAATTGTCTTGTTACAAATAGAAAGATTGCGTCACAGATTAAGCGATCGCAAAATGTCTTTAAAACTTTCCGAAGCTGCTATTGACTTTTTAGCAGAAGTAGGGTACGACCCGGTATTTGGTGCGCGTCCGTTAAAACGGGCAATTCAGCGTGAATTAGAAACTCAAATAGCCAAGTCAATTTTGCGTGGTGAATTCAATGACGGCGATACTATCTTTGTTGATGTAGAAAACGAGCGTCTTGTATTTAAGCGGGTTCCTATAGAGTTAGTCACCATGTGAACAGTTAACAGGAAAGATTCAGAAGTCGGGTTTTTTGTTAATATCTATAAAACAAGATAACCAGATAATAAAAACCCGACTTCTCACTAAATGAATAATTCAGAAGTCGGGTTTTTATTCCGATGATCTATTACTACACATATTAATCCTAAAAACCCGACTTTTCCCTATTTCCTACTTCCTACTCCCTTGATAATCACCGACGTATCAATATCCGGGAAATTATACTAACAATAAGGATGAAAAAAACTATGATTAAAGATGCTGTCCAAGCTAATTGTTGATGATTTGGGTAAGGTGATGCAACTGCAAAGTTGTAAATTAGTACTGATAATGTCGCGACAGGATTCCAAACAGTTTTAAACCCATACTGACTAAATAAAGTTGTAAATAATAATGGAGCCGTTTCTCCGATGGCTCGCGCCCATGCTAAAGTAACTCCAGTGACAATTGTAGGCAGGGCAATCGGTAAAACAATCAATCGAATGGTCTGAAAGTTATTTGCACTTAAGGCGATCGCAGCTTCTCTAAGTTCTTGGGGAACTAGTTTTAAACCTTCTTCTGTAGTGCGAATAATAATAGGTAATATTAAAATTGCCAAAGCCACTCCACCAGCAACAGCAGAGAAACTCCCGGTATTCCGCACAATTAACCCATAGGCAACAAGTCCAAAAATAATAGAGGGGACTCCACTCATAATATTAGTGATAAAGCGAATTAAGCTGGCAAACTTGGTATTTTTACCTAACTCACACGTGTAAATAGCAGTTAATATACCTAATGGCACACTTAAAACAGTGCTGATACTTACAACTACTAATGTTCCTATAATTGCATTTCTCAAACCACCACCATTAGCTAAAGGAGGGGGTGGTAATTCTGTAAATGCTGCCATATCTAAGCGACTTATACCATTAGAAATGACGCTATAAAGTATGGAAATTAAAAATAGTAATGTCACCAATGTCGCGAGCATGACAATAGTTGTCATTATTATACTAAAAAGTTTTCGCGATAACTTAATAGAAGCAGTATCGTAAATATCTGTTAATTGTATTGTTTGATATGAAGAATTATCTGCTAATTCAACTTGAAAATGCTTGTCTACAAACTTGGGAAAAACAAATAATTGTTTGATATTTTTAAAAAAATTACTAATAATATGAAAGCGAAAAATTATAAATTCGGCGAAAGCATTGACAAAAAATGTTAGCACCATCAATACTAAAGCAGCATAAAGTAAAGCAGAAACTTGCAACCCTTTAGATTCACTAAATTCATTAGCAATTAATGAAGAAATAGTTGAACCTGGAGCGAGTAGAGAAACATTAATCCGGTTGGCATTTCCAATTAACATTGTAGTTGCCATTGTTTCACCTAATGCTCTTCCCAATGCTAGTACTCCAGAACTAATTATCCCTGAAAGTCCAGCAGGAATTAAGATATAAATAATCGTTTCCCAACGAGTAGCACCTAATGCGAATGCATCTCGACGCAATTCTGGAGGTAGAGAAACCAGTGTATTGCGAGAAATAGCAGTGATAATTGGCAAAATCATCATAGCCAATACTATAACTGTTGGTAAAATAGCTCTAGTTGATGGTGCTGTACTAAACAAAGGAATCCAATTCAAATTATTATGCAAAAAATCCAGTACAGGTTTAATTTTGGGCATCAATACAAAAATACCCCATAATCCATAAACTACACTGGGGATAGCTGCTAATAATTCCACTAAAAATGTGATGGGAACTAGAATTTTTCTAGGTAAAAAGTTCTCACTCAAAAAAATAGCAATACCTAATCCCAGAGGAATTGCAATTAATAATGCAAGCAAAGAACTAATTAAAGTCCCATAAATTTGAGGTAATATTCCGTAGATATTTGTAACAGGATTCCATTCTGTAGTTGTCAAAAATTGCCATCCAAACCTTTGCATTGCCGGAAGAGCTATCCAAAAAAGTTCTGCGACAATATACACTGCAATTCCGACAATACCAAAAGCACAAAGCAGCGTCAAAATATAGAAAATTCTGTCATTAGACATTCGATTTTGGATTTTAGATTTTAGATTTTAGAAGTTGAGTTTCTCTAAGAAACCCAACTTCTTTCTAGATTTTGGATTAGCTGCGTGAGGTAAGAAGTCGGGTTTCTCTAAGAAACCCGACTTCTTATGATTGTTCACACATCTTTTTACCTAAACGTTGTTCACAAAAAGATTTTTTCTTCAGCGGTTAAATCTTTATGTTCCACATCTCGCCGTAGTAAAATACCATTATGACCCGCTAAAAACGTGGTAATTGCTCATTTTCAATTA
>JAAUSO010000238.1 GCA_012033205.1 Richelia sp. SL_2_1
TTGGCGACGGTGTTTTTGAGTTGCGGCAACGCGGATGGTTGATCGAGAAATTCTCGGTAAATGGTGAAACACCAATACCCCGCGTTGTCATTCGCACGGGTCTAAAAGATATGAAAGGCAACAACTTAGAAGATGTAGAAAAAACATTACCTTCATGGTTCCGACCCGAACTAATACACGGTCATTTTAATGATTCTCCTATTAACTTTGAAAACTAATTAAAAAGGACGGTTGTGCGCGTTATATAAACTTGGGTTAGATAAAAATATGCAGCTTTTTTATCAGTTAAGCTTTCAAATTTATTAAAGCATTACTCTTTCCGATCTAGATGTTTTTTTCATTGGAACATCAAGTTTAACTGAAGTTGAATTTCATATTGTTATAAATTCAATATAAGAGCAACATTCTGAAGCGGTTGCATTTATTTTAGTGAACCGAGAAAGGTGTCGTGAAGCTTTTATTTAACTTGAATAAAAATCAAACTGAACCTTAACTAAAATTTGATTATTTATAACTGGTAAGCATATCTACGCGCAAACTACCGTCCTTGAAATGGATGCATTATCTGCCTATAATGATTTTTTTCTATAAGTTAATCCAATCATGAGATAATATTTAATGTTGCATTTTATCAAAATTATAATTGTTCCGGCACAAGTCAATTAAATGGACATTAATATCCAGAAAGAGGAGTTTAGTTATGCATATATATATGCTGTTGTATCGGCAGCAGGTTATTCATGTAAACTTTGCCACGGGGATTCTCCCCGGTGGCAAGATTTACGTCAGATAGCATCTAGACCGATGGATATAGGTGGAATAGATATTATTATTTCAGGTGAAGAACAAGAATATTCTTTATATCCACCGCGTCTAGAAGTGCAAGTAAAATCTACCTCTACCGCTGTCATAGATGATGAATTTATTAGATACCCACTCAAACTTAAAAACTACAACGAACTGAGAAAACCAAAAACTCTAGTTCCTAAAATTTTGGTTATTATTTTGATTCCCGATAACCCCGGAGAATGGGTTAATCAATCAGAAGAAGAGTTATGCCTACGCCGTTGTGGATATTGGTTATCATTAAAGGGACAACCAGAAACGCAAAATACCGAAAGCGTCACAGTTTATTTACCGCGACAGCAGTTATTTACGGTTAGTGCCGTGAAAAATATCATGGATACTATTGAAGCGAGGGGTCAATTATGAAGGCAATTGTTAGCGATGTTGAAATACTTAAGTCCATAGAACCATGCTGCGTGTCAAGTTATTTAAAGTCTAAAGGTTGGCATGAAAGAACTCGCGTACCAAACGAAGTTTCTGGGTGGACTAGAGATACTTTTGCCTCCGATAAATTAAAGATTTATATACCATTAGACCCCAGCTTTGATGACTACCCGCGCCGTATGTATGAAGTCATTGAAGTTTTAGAACTTGCAGAAAATCGTTCCCAACTTGATATTTTAAGCGAACTTATTACCATCGTTCATAACGTTACCGTTCAAGGTGTTGTGATGCAGATCGATACACCATTGTCGGAGCATTTGAATGGTGAAGTTACGCTGGTGGGTGTAGTAGTTGATAAACTCAGAAAAATCAAAATTGAATTAAATAACCATGACTATATTTTAGCGATTAAAGCTTACCAAGAACGCTTAATAATTACTTGCCAAGGCGATTTGATTAAGGACCGGGATGCTTTTGTTCTGAAAAATCCATCTAATATCACTTTAGAGAATATTTAGTAACACTTTTATGTAATCTTTTTGGGCTAACTAACACAGAGCAATAATGAGACGCATCTCGCGTTCCGCAACGCCGCTCAAAGGAAACCCGGAGCAGTACGCTTGAATCGGGCTTTTAGCCTTCACATATATACACCATCTATATACTTGTCTTCACCAACAAAGGTAAGCTATCTATACAAGGTGTATCCCAGGTATTGACATGACACGGGTTGAACGGGAATCGATGAATTTCAAGTTACCCAAGCCCTTGGCAGAAGCGTTGCGTAAAGCAGCTTCTCCACAACCGGGTAAAACCGCTACGGACATAGTGATTCGGGGGTTGCTCCACGAATTGGGAGAAATACCGGGTGTAGAGCAAAGCGCGGAAACCCGATTGCAGAAGCTAGAATCCGAATTTACTAAACTTTCAAATAGCATATTGGAGCGAGATAACAGCTCCACAGATTCCCGCACCTCAGAAAAATTAGAAGCGCTTAACAACCGAGTAGCGCAATTAGAAGGAGCATTAATTGCTATTCAACGTAATGGAAACGCATCAAATAACCGCAGACAATATAGTAAGTCGGGCAATCCCTACAATCAAAGTGGTAAGCCAGCCCAAATTGAAGCCCTCGACGAGCAAAAGCTAGCATTACGACTTAACGTTAATATTCCCACGCTGCAAGAAAAACACCAAACCCTTGACAAGCATGAGTTTGGAGAATGGAGTAAGAATTGCGATCGCGGTAAATATACGTGGCAATTTAATGAAAAAGACGGGTTATATCATCCAGTTAAATAATTTTAATCGGGGGTGATGACTGCGGAGAACGTTCCTTCCCCTCGCCGCTCTTAATGCTTTAAGCGTATATTTTTTAACATAAATATCTGTATTACAGAGATAAAAATTAATCGTTCTCCACGATAGAAAGCGTTAATACTCCTTTCGGCTTATTCGCCACCAATTCCATAACGTCAAGCCACAAAGAACCCATTATAGTATCGGGAATATCATCACCAACGTGTACGGGTACAACAACTTCAGTTTCATCTATAATGACTCTACCTTCATAAATGTTAAAAAATGCATTACCTCGCGCCGTCATAACTTCAACTTGTGCAGCAAGCAACGACCACTGCAAAGCGTCCAAATCTTGCGTATTTATTGCTAACCACCCATCCGTAAACCCGGTATCAAATAAGGCTTCAACAAAAAACTCCTCACCTGACAAACCAACAAGCTGGATTTCAAAAAATAGCTCGCCATTATCCCCAAACGAACCTTCAATCATATTCTCCCGCAGGTTCCCGTGTCATTGAGTCTAAAAATAGTAAGCTTCACTTCCGAGCTTGTGCCGTAAGCATCACGGATTTTTTGAGTTATACCTTTCAAAGTGGGGTCAATAAGATATTGCTCCGTATCTGGGTCAATAGCAATGTGCCAACTGTAATGCGTTTCAATAAGAGTTGGACACAAACGCTCAAAAACAGCACGGCAGCGCATACCAAGGGCATCACGTTGCTCCGTATCATGGTTTTTGTCAGTCCTTACTTCTTGAGAGGGCGGTATTATGCGGGTGCGCCGATTCTGCGATACCTGTGTCATATCAATTTTCGGGTAAGGAGAGGTACTTTAATTATTACTCTTTTTCTTCACCATAGACAAGAAGTACCGGAGCCGCAAATTGAGAGTAGCATCTTTTACCAAGCTATTAATATTAGTTGAGCCAAAATTGTCAAACTAAATACATTTTTAATTTACAGCCGCCTTTCTCAAACCATAGAGGTGGAATAGTCGAGAAAAACGTGCTTGTCGCCAGCACTACAATACAAACGTAAATACCTCGGTTGCGGAGTGTCCTATTATATAGGAGCGTTAATGAAAATATGCCTTGTCATTAACGTCAATTATGAATATGTATAGTAATAATACTCATTCAGATTCACAGGTTTCTGTTAGTCGTTCGGGTGGTGCGATTCGTTCTATAAGTGATGTTGCGGCGGAATTAGAAGTCGGTAACGATTTTTTGGCTGAGTTGCAGCAGAAGGCTAGTACTACGCAGCGGGGATATGTGGGAAATATCCGCTTATTTTTTGAGTATTTCCTACAAAGGAAGCCGACAAGCCGGGATGTGGAGGAGTTTTGGGGGTTGGATGGGGAGGTGGCTAATTCTTTGATTCTCAAGTTTAAGAATCATTTGGTGGATTCTGGGAGGAAGGCTGCGACGGTTAACCGTTATTTGGCGGCGATTAAGTTTTTAATTAAGGTGGGACGGAATTTGAAGCGGTGTCGGTTTTTTTTGATAAGGACCGCATTGAGTCGTTGAAGGTGACGAAGTACCGGGATACGCGGGGTGTGAAGGTGGATGAGTACAATAAGGTGTTTGATGTACTTGATACGACGGTGGAGAAGGGGAAGCGGGATTATGCTTTGTTTTTGCTGCTTTGGGCGAATGTTTTGCGTAGGGGGGAGGTAGCGAAGTTAAGGGTGGGTGATTTTGATTACCACGAATATACTTTGACTGTGTATGGTAAGGGGGACGGGAATGATTTTAGTCGTGTTGATTTGAATCCGATGGTGGCGGAGGCGATTAGCGATTGGTTGGGTTGTCGGATGAATCTTAAGCCCAGCGACCCGTTGTTTATTGCTTTGGATTTCCACAATTATGGGCATCAGTTGACGGGGGACGGGATATATGCTGTTGTGCGGAGAACTTGCGAGAAGGCTGGGATTAACAAGCGGATGACTCCCCATAAGATAAGGCATTCGGGGATTACTGATGCTCTGGATTTGGCGGAGGGTGATTACCGCAAGGTGCAGCATTTAAGTCGTCATGCTGACCCCAGGACGATTTTAGTTTATGAGGATAATAAGAATCAATATCAGTTGGAGTTGACTAATAAATTGGCGGAACGGGTGGGGAAGAAGCGCAAGGGTCGGTGAGAGAAGGGGTAGAGGTAAGAAAATTACTGTTCGCTGTTATCAATTGATACATTAATTACTATTCGATTTTCCGAGGGATGTTTGTAATGGGGTTGGTTGATTGGTGGACATAAGTAGTCAAAAGAATTATCGGTATGTTCTAGTTGCATCCTCCGTGGTGCATCTAAAGCAATAACTGCATCCCCAAGTTTTTCGCATCGTTTGCAATCACACGCTGTTGCTCCTGTTGCTAATATTTCTTTAAGGTTATTAGCTATATTGATAAATCCCCTAGTGTTTGTATTTTTAGGTAGTTGAGAGGCAATTTCTACAAGTTGCTCAATTTCTGTGCGATATTGTGTTAGCAGAAACTGGTCAATTTGACATTTACTCCGACAAGTTTTAACGTCTCCAAATTCGTCTGCAAATTGTTTTAATCCAGAAGCCGGATTTTTTAAGTCAATGTTAAGCGGTACTTTGGCGCGGGTGCAAGCGGTAGAATCTATGTTGGTATTGTTAAACTTTTTTCTCAGAATTAATTCAAAACGTTTAATATAAATTGCTAGGACAGATAAAGCTTTTTCTTTATCTTGGGAACTACTAAAATTAAGTTGATGCGTGCTAAATAATTGGGGTATAAGCTGTAAAATAGCTTTGAGTTCGCTTGATTTGAATTTATTGCTCCATAAAGCGATAGCATCTCCAATACTGTTGATAGTTTCCAGGCGCAGTACGAAGTAGAAGGAAATTAGATTAATTAAATAACTGCGCTTTATTTCCATCTGTACGTAGTTGGAAATATAAAGTGATTGCTCTTTAAATTGGTTGTCAAAATACTGTTTGTAAGCTTGTGTAGCAAGTAGTAGGGGGGAAAGTAGCGAAGACACTGTTGGCGAAACATTACTTAACATTTAACCGATGGAGAACACCATTACATGAACAGATTAGTTATACCGTGTAATACAAGGATAAAGTCAGAAATCAAACGGTGTATTACATGGGTTGTTGGTTTGTAAGAAAATTAGAAACCCTTTATAAATGCCTGTGATATTTTGATGACATAATGTTGCTTTGAAATTCTGGTTATTTCCACGGGGGGTAGGATAATTAAATCCTGCTTGTTATGAATGTTAGTTATCATGTCGATGCATCCCCAAGATATTCCTGATATACCACTTGAAACTGTTCAGGTAGCACGGGCATCGTTCCCTAAAGGTAATATTTATATGCAGATACGGGATACTTTAGGAAGTATCTTTGACGATGAAACTTTTGTCGATTTATTTCCACAAAAAGGAACATTAGCTTTTTCTCCTTGGCGACTGGCATTGGTTTGCGTAATGCAATTTACAGAAAATTTGTCAGACCGACAAGCAGCAGATGCAGTGCGCGGACGCATTGACTGGAAATACGCCTTAAGTCTTCCTTTAACTGATCCTGGCTTTGACTACTCCATCCTTAGTGAATTCCGTACAAGATTACTTACAAGTGGTGTAGAACAAAAGCTACTAGATATACTGTTAAATAAACTGAAAGAGAAAGAATTGCTCAAAACTGCGAAGCGGCAGCGTACAGATTCAACTCATGTTTTAGCTGCAATCCGTGTCCTCAATCGATTAGAAACATTGGGCGAAGCAATGCGCTCCGCTCTTGATAATTTAGCAGCATCAGCGCCAGAATGGTTGGTAACAAATATTCAATCAGATTGGTTTGACCGCTATGGTCGTCGCGTAGAAAACTATCGTTTACCAAAGCTAGACTCCGAGCGAGAAGAGTTAGGCAGCACAATGGGAACAGATGCATTAGCACTCTTAGACGCAATTTATGACCCAAATGCGCCACAGTGCTTACGGCAAATACCAGCAGTTCAAACTCTTCGTCAGATATGGATACAGCAATTTTATGCCCCGTCAGATGATGGCTCAATAAAATGGCGCAGCGTTAAAGATATGCCACCTTCTACTATCGCAATTCATTCCCCTCATGATGTCGAAGCTCACTACAGTAACAAGCGTAGTGTCAATTGGGTTGGTTATAAAGTACACATGACCGAAGTTTGTGATGAAGATAGCCCCCGTTTTATTACCAATGTTCACACAACCCTATCTACAATTACCGATGAGCAAGCAGTAGAACCCATTCACTCTTCACTTTCAGAAAAAAAATTACTACCATCAGAACATCTCTTAGATGCTGGATACGTAACTAGCGAGCATTTAATAGACAGTTTTGCTTTTCATCAAGTAGAAATCATTGGTCCGGTGCGCTCAGACCCTAGCTGGCAAGCTAAACAAGGAAAGGGTTTTGATCTTAGGGGCTTTCAAATTGACTGGGATAATAAAGTAGCAATTTGTCCGCAAGGACATAAGAGCGCACAATGGATAAATACAAAGGATATAAAAGGAAAACCCTTGATAAGGGTCAAATTTCTCGGTTCTACATGCAAAACCTGCCCAGTACGTTCATCATGTACCCAAGCAAAAAAAGAACCAAGAGAGTTGAGCATTCGTCCCAAAGAACAACAACTTGCACTTCAAACTCAACGGCAGGTTCAACAAACACCTGATTGGAAAGAAACTTACAACCAACGTGCAGGTATCGAATCAACGCATTCGCAAGGTGTAAGACGTTCGTCACTGCGTCGTTCTCGCTACATCGGCTTAGATAAAACCCACATAATGAACGTTTTCATCGCTTGTTCGCTTAATTTAGTACGTTTAGATGCTTGGCTCAACGGGATACCTCTTGCCAAGACTCGCGAATCTCGTTTCACACAACTGCGACCACGAAGTGCTTAAACTTCTTCAAAACTAATCTTCCATGTAGTACACGGTTGAATAAGGCTCAAACATAATTTACACTTTCCGTGTAATACACGGTAGAAGATATTCATGAAAAGGGATATTCAAGGTAAGTTTGCATTAAAAAACGACGATTATCGTCGGGTACGTTCTTTGCGAATAACTGATGACACCTGGAAGGAATTGGGCATCGCTTCTGAATGCTTGGGAATGACCAGGGCTGACTATTTGGAAGAAATGGTTAGGAAAGACTTCTTCCCACGTAGTACATGGGAAAATTCAGAGATTCATCCAAGTATTACACGGTACGAAGAAGAGATAGATAAGCTTCAAGTCCAGATACTGAATCTTCAAAAAGAAAATTCGGCTGCTAAGTCGAAAACTGTTATCACTTTTTTTCAAGAAGTAGTAGATATGCCAGCCATACGCGATCACATTTTATTTGAATTGAAGTTAGGGCGGCAAGCTTCAGGATATAGAGCAGCTAAAAAAGCACTTAATCGATTGATTGCCGAACTTAAGCGAATGGCTGAAACCCTTGATTAAAGATGGTTTTGATTATTAAGTAATGTTTCGCCAACAGTGTCTTCGCTACTTTCCCCCCATATATAGAAGACTTTTTCGTGTGAGGTAAATTGATGACTTCTAAAGGTAAAAAACAGCCATCTCATTTAGACAAGTTGTTAAATGACAAACCACCAGAATTTCAAGCCAAGGTGTTGCGCTTTGCGATGGATTCTGGGATGCGTGCGGAAGACCCAGCATTTCGCTTGGTTCAGTACATCGGTTACTTAGCACAACTGACAGAAACAGCACCTCAAGATTGGAAAGAGTTATTTGAAGAACTTCAAGGAGAGCTAGAAGATTGGACGGAACTAACAGCAGAGCAACTGAAAGCAGCGGCAGACCAAAGCGAAACAATCAACAATTTGGCAGCCTCTTGCAACAAGCTTGGGACAGCATTGAACGCGCTAGATTTAACATCACAGCAACAGTCGGAGCAATTGAAGAACTTAACCGAAATCTCGCCGATTTTGAGAAGCGTCGCGCAAGAAATACCGACACTGAAAAAACAGTTGGTGAGCTTGAACCAAGTATTGAGGAACAATCAGCCGTTGAGCATGGAATTGAGCCAGTACCAGATGCATCAATTGACGACTTATCACAACAACGAGTTGAGCAAAATAAGGAGGGAGATAGAGGACTTAGCGAGATACCAGAAGAAGATAGCCCAGAAATTAGAACAGCGCCTCAAAGGAGGAATGAAAGAAATACTAGAACGAATATTAATCGCGGTTTTGACCTCGATTTATAGAATTCAGGACTTACGCAACTGGCACAAGCAATGGTGCGCTCTTAGCACCAAGCGCACAAAAAACTACACAGGAGACATCATAATGTCTGGACGTTTTAGCTGCTCAATTAGATAATTGGAAAGTAAATTAT
>JAAUSO010000239.1 GCA_012033205.1 Richelia sp. SL_2_1
AACCTGCTAACCTTTAACCTCTAACCTCTAACCTCTAACCTCTAACCGTTTAACCTCTAACCTCTAACCTATAACCTTTAACCTTTAACCTCTAACCTCTAACCTCTAATCTTTAACCTCTAACCTTTAACCCTCGTTCCGTATAATTCCAAGAATCTTCTGTAAAGCGACATACTTTTACAGTTGGAAACTTTACTTAATTTAAATAAACTGTCTCGATTTTTTTCCGCAAGGCTGCGTAGATAAGGTAAATCTTCAAATAGAGTTAAACAAGAAGCAAAATGCAGTAATAACTGTAAAAATGGCTTGAACCATTCTAAATCGCTGTAAATATCAACAAAGAAATAATGCTCGTTTTCATTCAAAGGAACGGCATGAAATATCACAGTGATTCTTTTAAGGTTGTAAACTGGAATACTCAATTCTACAGTATAAGGATTGTGCAAAATTAAATCTACTTCTACAATCGGTTGTCTCCAAATTCGCAGAGGGTTAAATGGAGAATCCAACATCGTTTGAAATTTAATTACTCCACCATTATCTGTAAGTTGAAAGTCACTAATACCTATAATTTTTAGGTTATTTAAACTAAAGTTATGAATACTTTCTAGATGCTTTAAATTTAATAAATGATAAATTTGGCAAATGTAAGGAAAAGGTAATATATATTCCTGACTAATCATGTATCTTTGTTTTAAATTAGACTTTAAACCATTACTATTACAGCAGTTTTTCTGTAATGTTTCTTCTTCAAAACTATCAGGTGAATTTTCCGGTCTCAAAAATAACCAGCTTGCAAAGAAGAAAGAAGCTGTAAATAACTGGATTACTTCCATTACTGACAAGTAACCATCAGCAAATGCAGCATAGCTTCTGTCGCTAATACCAAACAGCCAAGATGGAATACCAAACAGCCAAATACCGCTTCTAATTCTACTGTAAATAAAAGCAATTTCTACCGCTTTACTGCTATCTTTATTTTCAGTCAATTCTGTTGTTGATTCCGTTTTTGTAATATTATGCATGGGATATTTCTATCGTGTTGGCATAGCAAAATTTACCTCCTCAACTACATAGATAAAGAGGTTTTTGTCTGGAAATTTAGTTTTACCAATGGGAAATTTATACTGTTTGAAGAAGTCAACTCTGATGCACAGAGTAAGTTAATTCAAACAATTATTATTTGCGCTTTCGCTCTGAAACATAAATACCTTTAAAGTATCTACATGACTTTCACAACTTACTTAATTTTCCTTAATTTGCTAATTAAAATACAGGCTATCAGGATACATATATGTATTTTAGTAAAATAATGTTGACTTTTACGACACTTTAACTATTTATGTCCATAGTCTGACATTTCTTGAAGAATAGTAAATTTGCATCAGTCTAAAGATAGTTATTAGTAGAGACAGGTTGCGTATAGCTGAATACGGTTCTATTAACTACAAGCATTATCGGCGGGGAATGCAATTCCCCGACTCAGAGCAAAAGTCCTCTTAAGAGGACTAAATATAACTTTTAACTGTTAACTGTTAACTGTTCACTGTTTCGATGTCTGCATCGCAAACTGCATTAAACCGGGGAAGAATTTATAAGCAGCGGACATAAATAATCCTGAACCAACTACTATTTCATCTTTTTGATGTTTTACTGCATCCCAAATTGCATCAGCGACATCTTCGGGTTTACTCGCCGCTGGTGATTTGAGAAAATTACTCATAGAATTGCGACGTTTTTCTGCTTCTTGTGCGCTACTTCCGCGAAATTGCGCTCTTTCCATAAAATTACTATCAGTAGCGCTCGGATGTACCGCACTTACATGAATACCTTTTGGCTTTAATTCTAGTCGCAAAGTTTCTGTTAAACCTGTAATTGCGTACTTGCTGGTACAATAAACGGTCATTTCCGGTAAGGGTAATTTACCACCGATAGAACCAACGTTGACAATTGTTCCCGTCTGTCGCTGTAAAAAATGCGGTAAAATTGCGTGAATTGTGTGGATATATCCCCAGAGATTTACATCTATGACTCGATGCCAATCACTTAAAGAAGTATGTTCAATTGGTCCAGTCATGCAAACTCCGGCATTATTGATTAAAACATCAATGCTGCCAAAAGATTCTAAAGCTTTGGAGATTAAGATATTTACTTCTGCTTCCTGACTTACATCACAGGGAATAGCCAGTACTTTTGTGCCAATTTTGCTTACTTCCGCCGCTGTTGCTGATAAAATTTCTGGCGATCGCGCAGTTATAACTAAATCATATCCTTTGCGAGCAAATAAAAGTGCTGAAGATTTACCAATTCCTTGAGAACCACCTGTAATAATTGCACTAGGCATAACAAATACGATCAATATTTCTGTATTATTTCTTCATATTGTCGTTGATAAACTGCCAATGATTATCCGTCATGGGACTGAAAATGATTTACCTGCGATTGTGGCGATATATAATGCTTCTATTCCTGGTCGTATGGCAACAGCGGATTTAGAACCTGTATCGGTAGCAAGTCGAGTTAACTGGTTTAGAAAACGTTCTCCGATCAAACATCCTCTTTGGGTAATAGAAATTGGGGGTATTGTTGCTGGATGGTTAAGTTTCCAACCTTTCTACGGTAGACCAGCTTATCATGCAACTGCCGAAGTAAGTATTTATATTGGCTCAAATTATCATCGTCGCGGTTTGGGGAAACAGCTTTTAGCTCAAGCGATTGATCTAAGTCCCGATTTGGGTTTAAATACCTTAATTGGATTTATTTTTGCTCATAATCAAGCAAGTTTAAACCTATTTGAAAAGTTTGGTTTTGAAAGTTGGGGTTATCTACCGAAAATTGCTGATATTGATGGTGTAGAGCGCGATTTAGTGATTTTAGGGTTGAGGGTTGGTTAGATATTTTATGCTTTCAATAATTGATAATTATCCATTGGTAAGGTGTTTCCCATTAGTGGGAATATTTTCTTCTGTTAAATATGATTAAAAAATTAAAGATTATGCTCAAATTGTGCTATATTCATTGAATTTAATTCTTAAATCAAATTCTTAAATCAAGTTATTAAATCAAGTTATTAAATCAAATTAAATCACTTGTTTTATACAATAAATTTGATTATTCTGAATTAAATTGAGATTATTTATCAGATGATTTTTTTGTGTATCGATATTTTTAGTAAGTTTTGAAATCCAGCCTGGAGTTTGAGCATTTTCCCAACCCGCAGGACGTTTGGAAATGTACCAGGCAATAGAACCAACAATTGTAGCTAACAGAAAACCGCCCACTATGATTGCTAGTAAAGAAATTTGCAGAGATTTTGTGTAAGTAGGATTAGCTGTTATTTCAAGAATAATAAACATTTGAAAGTTAATCTCCTGACATAGATTTGGTATTATATCCTACAATCTATCACGAAAATCTATGTTCTTCAATCCCACACAGGGGCATATAAAAATTTTGACGTTGGTGAATACGGGTGTGGATTGAGATTTCCCAGTCCGCCAGGGATTAAAAATCCCTGTCTAACAGCTTAAGTCCATTGAAATGGACTACAAATAAAAAATAAATAGTGAAAGTATTGATTACTCGAAATATGATTATTTAGGTATTTACTGGTAAGGTGAAAGATTTAAGTTATCCCTATTCCCTACTTCCTACTCCCTTAAAATAACCATAATTTTTTAAGCTGATCTAGTTATTAGTAATTTTTAATGTCTTTCAATGAGTTAAGCATAACATCACTAACTACACACATTATATAAATAATTGTGGTTATGGTGCTACTCATAAAACCCCAGATAGTAATCAGTTTATATACCCATTCTAAAGAATTATTCATCTCAAACTGAGAACTGACACTCGGCAATACTGAAAGAAATTTTCCAACTACTGTAATAATCAGACAACTATTAAAGATACTACTAGCAGAATAGATGAAACCAAGATAAAACTTAATTTTTTTAGAAGTGATTTTTTTCGCTACTATAAACCATGTTATACCGAGAAGAAAACCAATTAAAATACTTATTAATGTATAGAGAGTATATTCCATGATTTGGTGTTTCTATTACTACTTGATGTGAAAGAAATGAGCTAGTATTTTGATTTACGTTCTCAAAAAATAATGAAATACTTGAAGATTTTCCTTCATCAGAACTCATTATCAAAACAATAGCAATCCACCTTCTTTGATTCTGCTAGCCACGAGACAAACTTTTATTTCTTTATCCGAGAATGTACACTTATTGTAACAGCATAAAATCCTGTTATTTGACATCTTGCACCAGAGAAATATATCGTTAAAATCATTTAATTACTAATTGTTTGACTTAGTTTTTACCCATATGGTAGTGCAAGTCCCAGTCTGATAGCAGAAGTCCATTAAAATTAAAAATATTCCAGTTTTACATTAGTAATATTTTGATTTATATTTTTGATGATGTAGTTAATGATGCAGTTCTGTGCAAAATATCATTTATGCGGTTTAATACTGTTAAAATCATTTGTTTTTTAATTATGAAATTTTAAATCGATTAAATTTTTGGTTTTCAAATTGATAATTCTGTTACACCATACTCACACTCCAAAAATGATATGTTGAAACTATCAACCATTCTTAACTAAGGAATGTGAATCTCTTTATCGGGTGCGCTGTTTGATTTGCTAAAGGTTTCCCCAAAGTACTCACTCTACAGTAGTCGTTTCATTATCGTAGGAAGTAACAATTGTCCCAAGAAGAAAATTCACCTTCAAAAGTCCGTCATTTGCAAAACTGATGAAAAAAGGGGTATAGGTGTTTCACCCCTCACTCAAACCTGGTTAACAATTCTCCAAAATAACTAACTCTCTAGTAAGTTGCACTCCACGCTAGTTGTGGTAAGTTGAAATAAGTAGATAAAAATTAATTGCAAAAACATCGTGATTTTTTGAAGGTTGATGTCCAAAATCATCCGCCTTCTAAATCTCATTAAACTTTTACATACTAGTGATGTAGAAGTAAGTTTTGGCACCAGATAATACAACTTTAGATTATTAATTATCAAGATTATTCTGGGTGCTAAAAAATTCAATCTTTTTTGGGTAGCAACTTACAAGGAGGTATCTATGAACCGCCTAATTTACGAAAAATCTCTATCCTACAAAGGATATCTCATCATACCATTTGTTTTTGGAAAAGCAGACAATCACGAAATTTATTCGTATAAATTGATATCGGATATTGGAGCTAAAAGCCAATATCATAAAGCGGAAAATCCGGCAAAAATCTATGGCAGTAGTGTTGAGAATATCATAAATATTGCCAAGGAACATCTAGACCAGCATTTAGATTGCGTTAGCGATCGCGATATGTTTAAACATCGCTATACGTTCCGCAACAATTTAATTATCGTCTCCCAAGAAGCTGGTAAATATTATTATGACCATTATTTACCAGATTCATTAAACAACATTGCCGCACCAAAGTTATTCAATTCGGAATACGAATGTTGGTGTTGGGTAAAACAGGGAATTGATGCCTTAAATGTCGGTCAAAAAGTCAGATAGAAATACGGACTAAATGACTGGAAACTTTGAGGAGACGTTGCATTACAACGTCTCTACATTAGTATTTAGTTGGGAATTGAGCAATAGAAATTTGAGAATTGATAATTGATTCATGGTAGCCAGAAATTGGGGATAATAGATTGACTAATGTCCCGGATGGTGTTATTGATATTTCTAGCAGTTTGTATGTGTGGTTCATCTGTTTCTAGTGGTAAAATATTCGCATTTACACCTTGTCCTAAATAGGAAACTACTAAATTCGCAGCTTCCAAACCTGTAACGTAGGCTTTTTCTTGTGACCATGAACCATGATGACTGGTAATCCAATCACCGCTCATAAATACATTATCAAAACTTGTCCTCGCTGGTAACATATATTTATAGCTACCTGGTGAAAAGTGAGTTACAGCTTGGGGTAGACGAATTACACTGCTATCAATTACCTTTGCGATCGCAAATTCCGGGATACAAGTTGCTAAATACTTCTGTACTATGGGAATTATTTCTTCATCGCTCAAAGGAATAAATTGATTAGCATGGTAAAAATCAACTTCTACAACGCTTCCTAGCTCGTTTTTATACTCATCGTGAAGTGCATTTAAATCAAAAAATGTCCATCCTGTGGTTTTATCAAAGCCAAAACAAGCATTAGAAGCACGAGGAATATTGATTTTGCGATCGAACCATAAACGGGTTGCTAATACGTCAATCGCGCCTAAATTGCTTAAATTGCGGAATTCTTCACGACTTTGTAAACTTGCACTATGAGAAACAATTTTCTTAATTCCGCTGATACCAACACTAAAAACTACTGCATCGGCTGCAAAAGTTTCATAATTGCAAACTACACCTTTTACTTGATTACCATCAGTAATTAAATCGGTAACTCGCTTATTTGCAAGTACCTTTGCTCCCGCTTGTTCAATTTTTTCTACCCAAGGATGGAAGATTTTTTCACCTACAGTACCGCGACACCAAACTACATCAAAATCCGGTTGATGCGCCAAGATAAAATAATAAAGCATTCCCAAAGTTGCAGCAGCCGAACATTGTTCCCCCGGTGCAAATAAACCGACTAATAACATCGGTTCAAAAGATTCGTGGTAAAGTCTTGCTGAAACCCCAAATTGCTTGAATAATTCCCGTGCTGTAACATAATCGTAACGTCGCCAAGCAGCATCGGAATTATCAAAGTCGATTAGAGCGTAAAGTAAAGGTAAAGCACTGATTCTGTCGATTAAGGGTAATCGTTTAAACTGAGTATAAATAAAAGTTCCTAAAGGCGTGGGAAGTCTGGGTAAATCTTGAAAAATTGGTGACTCAACTTCCAAACCTGCGGGAGAATATTGAGATGAACGAGTCCAAGTAGTGAAAGGATTGATATTTAACTCATTTATCAGCGCAAAAATATTTTTGTAAGGGTACCAAAATCCGTGAATACCCGCTTCAACAGATTTACCTCCCCCAGTTTTCCAACCTGCAACCAATCCCCCTGGATAGGAACCAGCTTCCAAAAGCGTCACATCATAACCTTGTTTCGCTAAATGGTGAGTTGCGCTCAAACCAGCCCAACCTGCACCTATTACTACTACTTTTTTATTTGTATATGGTTGTATCACGTAAGTTCAGGATTAACAATTACAACTATCATATATTTTGGGTTGCACGTGGAAAAGGGCTTGCATGATTAAGTTGGATAATGTGGGCTATATTAAGAGTAAATTTTATATGGTATTTGTTAGCTAACTTTTTCCCAAATCGAAATTTTAGCTTGATGTAAATTGATAATTTTAAATATAGATAATGATAATGGGAAATATTTCAAATATAATCCAAATATTTCAAGCAAAGAGGCAACAAATAGTATTAAGTATCGTTGTTTTCGCTACGATAATTATTTTTCTGTTGTTCTTACCAAAGTTATATCAAATTGATTGGATTGGTTTTGGACCTGTTTCAGATATTCTGATCAGTGAAGAAGAAGCAATCAATTTTAAAACTGGAGAAATTGTTACCCTTCATAAGATAACTAGACAGATAAAATCAGCAAAAAAACTTTGGGACTGGTTAGCATTACTTGGTATTCCTGTCTTATTAGTTATTTTAGGTACTCAATTTCAAAGTAATGAAAAAAAATTAGCAGAAGAAAAAGCCAAGGCGGAAAAAGAAAGAATTGACGAACAAGTTCAAGCGGAAAAAGAACGAGCCGACGAACAAGCTCAAACGGAAAAAGAACGAGCCGATGAACAAGCTAAAGCTGAAAAAGAAAAAACCACTAATATTTTAAATGAAGAAGCTTTACAAGGTTATATTGATCGAATGTCAGAATTATTGCTTGATAAAAATTTGAAATCTTTATCTCCTCAAGATGCTTTGCGAGAAGCAGCATTAGATGTTGCCAGAGCGAGAACTTTATCAGTGTTACGGAGATTGGATATAGATGGAGAACGAAAAGGCAGCATTATTCGGTTTTTAATTGATGCAGAATTTATCAATCAATTACAGCTTGATTTGAGTTATGCCAAACTCAGTGGTGCTGATATGAATGGAGCTAACTTGAGTGGAGCTAACTTCTATGGTGCTAACTTCTACGGAGCTAACCTTAATAATGCAAAGCTGAGTGGAGCAAATTTGAGCGGTGCTAACTTTTATGGAGCCAAGCTGAGCGGTGCTAACTTTTACGGTGCTGATTTGAGTGGAGCTAAACTCAGTGGTGCTAAGTTGAGTGGTGCTAACTTTTACGGCGCTGATCTGAGTCGTGCCTATCTGAGCGGTGCTAATTTGAATGGAGCTAATTTCTACAGTGCAAACCTCAGTAGTGCTAATCTTAGCAGTGCAAATCTGTGTTTTGCTAACCTCAGCGGTGCCAATCTTTGTTTTGCTAACCTTTTCAGTGCATACCTCAGTAGTGCCAAACTCAATGGAGCAAATTTAAGTGGAGCAAATTTCTTTAGTGCTAATCTTAGCGATACTAAGCTCAGTGGTGCTGACTTCAGTGGGACTAAACTTAGCAATGCTAACCTCAGTGGTGCCAATTTAATCGAAGCTAAAAACTTAACTCCAGAACAAATTAAACAAGCTAAAAATTGGGAAAAAGCAGTGTATACTCCGGAATTTTATAAGCAGCTGTATTTAGAAGAAGATATTATCTAGTAGTCCACCACATTAATTTTGATGGGTTATTATAGCAAATTTCAGTTGAGTTCAATACAGTAAAACCTCACCCCCTTCCCCTCTCCTTGCTAAGGAGAGGGGTGCCCGGAGGGTGGGGTGAGTAAATTTGTATTGCATCCAAGTGAAAACCGCTATATTTGGTGAAAATCTCCCATTATAGACTTTGATTACTGATAACTGTTAA
>JAAUSO010000058.1 GCA_012033205.1 Richelia sp. SL_2_1
TCTTATGAATTCCATTTGTCTTTAAATTTTAGCACCTTCGTTGTGATCCAAACAAAGGGCAAAACGATAAATAAATAACCAATAAAATTTAAGATTCCCATTGCGTTTTTATTATAATAAATTAAAAAGCTCAAAGCAATTTATCCCCTTCGATTTGAAACCATACTAGCCTGTGTTGGTATCCAGAACATCCAGACACCGAAGCTAAATCGTCTCGTCTCTTGTCTTTCATTACACTCTTTTTATGGGATTAAGCCTCCTACTTTTAATAGGAGGCTGCCAATCATTCTTATTCTTCCACATCAAAAAGCCCGTTGTCTGTTTCGCTATTTTGCCCTAGTATTTCCGCCCTTAGGCGTTTTGCTTCCGCCACCATTTCTGTAATCATTTCAGATAATTGTTTGAGGGTTGCCGCAACAATGGCATCGTTGTTGGGATGTACCTGTTTGGTGGTCAACTGTGTGGTGATCTTGTAGGTGCCGTCGATCTGGTTGACAACCAAATTAACGGATAGCTCGGAGGTAATGCCATTGACTTCAATTTCGCGTGAAACCTTGTGCTTAGATTGGGGTTTCAAAAACTTGTTCCATAAGCTGTATTTTGGTTTAATGATTAATGATTTACAAATATAGGGTTTTTAATTTTTATAAAGAAAATATTTTTCTTAATTATCTTTTGCATCTGGATAGATGCCGCCTTACTTCATGCGTTGTACAACATCTTCCAAGGCTGCAATCATATCGAATCGATTGCAATTGCAGATAAACTTTGCTTTGCCCTCCGGCTTGTTGGTTTCAAAAGCGATAAGGATAAAGCCAGCCTTTTCGAGCTTGCCTAATTTTCGTTCGATAAATTGAGCAAGGGATCGTAATTTGATAGTTGAAATCATGTCTTTTTTTTTAAAGTATGCCGCCCATCCGGCGAAGGGTTCGGGTATGGGCAGACATACGAAACCGTTGCATGAAAAAATTAATCTTTAGTTTTCTCCAAGCCAATCGTAAGTTGACTAAAATCCGTAACAACAACCCCTAGTAGCAGCGGCTCCTGACTTTCATCTTCCCAAATCCAACTTTTATTAATTTTCTAATTAATAAGCCCTTTGCTACAAGCATCGGGTTGTAAATATTCATTAATATGCTATTTTCCATTTTACTTCTCTAGTTCGTTGATTCTAAAATGAAGTTTCAAGTTATACGCATTAAATCCAAAAGCGAGCATTGCCGCATCCCTTGAATGCTCATTTGTGCGCCCTTCCCAGCCGGTGAGCCTTTTAAAAAAGTCGGCGGTGTATTTTGTTTTGCCCTTTGCAGGCGGAACGCTTATAAAATTGATGCCCTGTTTTTTACAAAATTCCTCCCAAATGGCACAGTCTCTTTTGATGGAACCGGCTCCCTGGAGTGCCTCTCTATCCTTGTTGCTAAACCAGGTTCTTTTTCTGGCATCTTCAAACACAAGATAAAGGCAAGCCTGATCCTTGTATTTTTTCACGATATCCATCATGTCAAGAATGCCCCCGGATAAAATTTCAAGGAACACCCCTCTGTTACTCAGGTTTTTTACAGCAAGCCCAGTCGTGGTTCCCGGATCAATGCCGATTAATATTTTATCTTTAGGCATATTTGTAGGGCATATCTCTAATTTGTAAATCGATTGGAAACTCCTCAATGTTCGAGCCGTGCCTGTCTGACATACCTAGTTGCTTTGAAAGATGTGTGCCCATCTGCTTTACAAAAACCGGAGTAAGTACACGTATCTCTCCAATCATTTTCGCCATCCATTCCACTTCACAAGGGCGGTAACGATATTTCCCGGTTTCATTTCCACTTTCCCCTCCAAAAATTGCCCAATCGATGCGCATCTGAGTAGATAGATCAAAGTTCAAATCAACATATTCAAGCAGCGGTTCAAATGAAACGAAACGGACAGCAGCCGGAAGTGTGGACAAAATTTCAATCCGGTGCCTGGTATCATTATTTTCAACGGATGTGCCTAGCCACACGTTAGGATAGCCTTCTTCCCAATCCGATGGTAAGCAACCCAAAATTCTTTCGGGTCGCTTGGTGAGTATCTGGTAAATAAATTCAGGGGTGTTTTTTATAATTTCCCAAGCCTCCCCGCGCCAAATGTCAGCTTCCTGTATAAAAAATCAGACCAAGAACAAGTGAATATTCTCATATTTGGGAAAGCTGCAAATGATGGTTTTAATTTTTCCCCAAGCTTTACATTTTGCATTTGAAAAGACCAATTCATTGGATCGTAAAAAGTTGACTTTGAGCGCAGCACATTACTAGGATCATGTCCGTATCGCTCTTTATCACGGTACATATAACAAAACTTACATCCGGCACTAACTTTCTTACATCCGTGCCAAGGATTCCAAGTTGCATCCGTCCACTGTATTTTTGAGTTTTGAGCCATTACATTTTGTTTTTATTAATCATTTTCACTACTTCGGTGCGCTCCAAATCGTATTCGTGAAATAGCTGTTCAATCTTATTCCCATCAATGGCATTGTACATGACAACTGTACGGCGTGCTCTTGAAAGCACTAACTTGATTTCCGATATTTTCAACCAGTACATGCGCAGGTAAATGTTGCCGCAGCACTCCAGTAGGCGGCGGGTCTCTGTTCCAAGCTTCACATTGTAAGAGGTAACAAAGTCAGTCAGCATTGCAAGCAAGTAATTCATTGCCTCTTTCTTTCCCCTGTAAAGGGTGATTGAGGCAAGACTAGGGCATTCGCATTCAATCGCTTGCTGGCACGTTTCAAACGTCCAGTCCGGCGACATAAATCTTTCTTTAAACCAAGCCGTAGTATAGACCTGGACGGCTTTTTCAGTATCCCAATTTCCGCTTGCCATTGCACGGGCAGCAAATGGAATGCACGAATGCTTGAAACCGGGATGAGAAAATAAATCCTGCCCATCTTGAAGGACAGGCAAAGTACCAATCTTACCAATTGTCCACTCCCTGAACTGCTGCAATGTGTGCATCGGTGAATTGATGGGAGCCAGTTCTTTGATGGTTGTATCCGGCTCTACGCAGGGTTGATTCGACGGCGTCTCTAACGGTGTTGTGGGTAAGATTTGTATTGCCAATTTTGATAGCTTTTGCATAAGCATTCATTTTTATGAAAATATCAGGAAGATGTGTCATCATATTCGATGCTGTGAAAGTTTGCATATTCCATTCCCCTTCCATCGACATAGCCGCATACATCTCAAGGAATGGGCGCATTCCCATATCGGCAACGGTTTGGGGATCGGGTTCGTCCTCAAGTCCTAGTTTTTCCTGCACTCGCTTGCGAAGGTGTGAAACCAGATTTTTCAATTGCCCCAATTCCTTCTCTGTCCACGTGTAGGAATACACCTCGTCCTTTGTCTGGAGCCGGTTGTTTTCCCAGACACTATACAACTCCCCAAATACTTCGAGGGATGGGTAGCATTTGTTATTGGTTCGTACCTTCTTTTTATCCGGCTCCTGGTCAAGTGCTTTAGCAAATGCTTGAGGGGTCAGCTCTGCTTTTCGGAAGGCTACAATAGCGGCATCCACTTTATCCCAATCGAATTTAAAGTGAAGCTGAGCCGGGGAACCCATAACAGTCTCTTCACAAAATCCAAGTTCTCGTAAAGTCTTTCGAGCGCCTTCGAGTGGGTAGCGTGTTAGTCCGGTCTCCTCCCTTAGTTCTCGAACAGGCTTTTCAATCCAGCCTGATTTAGAAGGGGCTTTATCTTCTAAGTAATAGAATTGTGAGAGTAGTATTCCGGCGCTGGCATTGCCGCCACATATTTGCGTAAAGATAGGGTGATATGCCACAACTCTACCAAGCAGCCTGGACGCCTGCCGAAGCGTAAATTTTGTTGACATAGTATTTCCTAGTTTAAGTGAATAACAAAACGGGAATAAGGAATAGCGTTTTCTTTGATGCCTTCTTCCTGTGCTTTTATGATGCGGATATGCGCCTCATAATTGCTGGAGGTAAGCAGTAACCAATTGTAGGAAGATGCCCCGTCCGACATTTTGCGCCGCGTAGAAAACCAGCAATTGAATAAATAAGAACAGGATTTCCCACCACCCCAAATGTAACGGACAGTCATAAAAGTGCAGGGCAGATGAATAGACGGCAAATCAATTGAATCTTGAAATTCGTTTTGGAATAAGTTCAATGCAACGGTTTTTAAGTTACATAGAAGTAGGGCAGCAAAATGGAGGCACTGCCCTAACCAATTCTATGAAACACTATTTTACATACATAAACATCAACGCTTTACTAGCAGGACAACACTTCCGCAAAGGAGTGTTAGGGTAATGAGGAAGGCAAAAAACCAAGTGCTTTTCCCCTTCAACCTACCCTTTTGAACGTCGCTTGCCTGCTGACAATCCTTCAATTCTTTTTGAAGTGCTTCCACTTGAAGGACAAGGAACTTCTCTCTGCTGGTTTGAATGATGGCACTGGAGGTATCTTTACCCTGAATAAATACGGGAATGATTTGCGCCGGAATAGTTACCTCTTTTTGAAACACCACCTTTTTAGCGGGTTGTGCTTTGGCTTCCACGAACCAATCACTCCAGTTTAGGTTAAGGGTATCTTCGGGCAGTTCAGGACAAGGCACTTCGATAGTATCGGTAACAAGGAAAAGAATCGGATTGGTCTTGATGGTGTCTGATAAAGTGATGGTCTTTACGACTGTGGAATCCTTGCAAGGGTGGTTGACCTCACACCATTGAACCATTTTTTTTTGGGAAAGGCAGCTTTGTAAGGACATGGAAAGAAAAGCTGCAAAGATTGTTAATAGAATAATGTTTCGCATTTTTTAATAATTTTTACAAAGTTAGGGTTTTTAAGGAAAAGATCAAATATCCGCTGAAATATTTTCAGCGGCGAGGATGCCGATTGAATACAGCAGGGCTTTAAGTTTATCGTATTCAGGCAGTTCTTTTATTTTGGGGTCTGCGTGCAAGTCACGCAGGATATTTAAAGCAGCCCGGCAAGACATAGGAGAAAAGAAAGTATTGCGAATCGAGGCTCCCGACATAAGCAGGCAAATGAAATCCTCAAGATTAATTGTTAATGCAACTTGAAAACTCAAGTCCCTATATGTTTGCAGGAACTCCGCCAATTGCGATTCGTCCATTACTTCATTTTGCTTTGGCATCTTTAAGCGTTTGATACGGTGTTTAAAAATAGTTCAAAAACAAAATTAAGCACCGCAGTTGCAAGCATTTTCACCAGTGCATGGAAAGTTGGGTTGAATAAGAAAAGTAGCATAGCGGCAATGCCAAGCCCTATGAGTATCCTTTTTATCCAAATAGTCGCACTGTATGACAGGGGATACCAACGCTTTTTCCTTTTACGGTTTAGAACTAAAGTCATAATATTATTTTGTTTTTAGGTAGTTTACTTTCTATAAATTACATAGGAGAAATCAAAATAAAATTTCGTTCAGCCCTTTCCTTTGCAGCATGGGCAAATTGTTTCAAGGGGTTCTGTACTTCCTTTTGGGAAATCCATGAACACACCTTTACCATCGCAGCAAGAACATGGCTCCTTTTCTGGTTTGGGTTTGGGTTTTTCTTCTTCTTGCTTTTCATAATCAACTTAAGGGGGTGCTTTCACCCCCACTTGTTTATTTTAAAATCAATTTATCAATCAACCCTTTGTATTCAGCGAATTGTATGAAGCTAGTCAGGTATTCCTGAACACGGGCTTCAATGTCTGGACTTCTAAAAAAAGTAAAGTCAAATCGCTCACAAGTCTTTTTCAAACCACTGCCTGTAAAATGAAAGATATGGTACTTAATACACTTGGCATCTGGATAAGCCATTAGGTACAGTCGCCATTGCATAGATCGCTCATAGAATTCAAATTCAGGCTTTGACCAACTGCTGCTTGTTTTAAATTCATGTAGGACTAAAGGCTCAACGGCATCTATGCGCAAGGAATACATTACCTCATACCCAAGTACAGTGTTAACGAATCGCTTTATATCTGGTATCTCGTATGCAAGATGTGGATAGGCATTGCAAAATTCAATCAAAGGCTCGACTTCTAGTGGGTTCAAGGAAATATCAAAATTGTGTTCATTGTAAAAATAGAATACTTCCCCGTATGCTTCCATGCGGTATTTTTCCGGCGTATTTTCCAACATCGAATGTACTGCCCGACCAAGCCAAACAGCTTGGTTTCCCACCTTTACGCCCTCCAGATAATTGATAACATCTTGCTCAGTTACTTTGCCATTGAATTCCCCATCCATGTAGCAACGCCACTGGTCGAGTATAGATGGGGAAATTTTTAAAGTCGGCTTCATTGTAGGACAAGGTTTAGAAATTTCTTGTCAGTCTTGTCGTAAGCAACCTCTTGCTTTTTAGCAGTCACAAGTAAGCGTTTGAACACTTCGTTCTTGTAATCAGGAAGATTAGGTACTTCGTTTGCAAGGGATGGTAAGATGTCGTTGAAATCTTCAACTGTCTGGAGACCCTCGAAATTGGCGTCCGAATAAATGGCGGCAAAGCGGGCGGCGAATGGAGCCCGCAGCATGGCTTGGACAGTTTCCGGCAAAGTGCCAGTATCTCCTCTAAGGGCTTCCAATTCCTGAAAGGTCTCTACTTCCAATAGCCGAGCCTTTATGGTTTCCACTTGCTCTAAAAATGCTTTTTGGGCATCTGTTAGCGCGGACATATAGTTCTTTGTCCGGTCAATGAGGTTGGCAAAAAAGGAATCAAATTTAACCGTATCCACGTGGGGCAAAACAGTAGAGCCAAGTTCGGCACTGTCTTTTAAAATATACCCCTGCTTCGGTCCGAAGGTCAATATCCGGTTCTTTCCTTCGTAATATAAATTTCCAATCAAGTCGCTGGAGCGGTGAATAATCCCTTTTGAACCACCTTTGACATCTAAGCCGATGCGAGAATCCTCCCCTTGCTTTTCGTGGCAAATCAGGATAACGTCCAAGCCAAGGGCTTGGTGTGCCTTAATGAGCCAATCGAATTCAATAGACAGTACACCCCAGCCACTTTGAGATAAGCCGCCTTGAAGATTACCATTCTTAGCATTTTGACTGATAAGCCAAGGCGTAATTGTATCGTCAAGCAGTGTTCCGCCTGTGTCAAAAATAACTGACTTGTAGCCCGTTTCTTCAATGAACGCAGGCATTTCATTTTGTACGAAATACTTTAAGCCCGTGTAGTCATCAATGAAAAATGTTTCCGGTCTGCGCTTTTTATGAGCGCGAATAACGCCATTGTCAAAGTCATAGAGGAATGGCATTTTTGAAGTGAATGCCAGGGAGGTTTTGCCCAAGCCAGGTTCTCCGTAGATGGTAACTAGAAGCGGGCGGAGTGGAATAGATTCGGCGGCAGAAAAAGAGCGAAGCCCTTTTGATTTTTTTGCATTTTTCGGTTTTTTTTTAATGATGAACAATAATTACTTACTTTCCAATTCCTGAGCCAAGGCTTGAAGCCCTAGATTAAAAACGTACTCGACCAATTCCGGCTTCAAGACTTTGCGTTCTTGTTCCTGCTGCATTTTCAGTTTTAGTTTAATCAAAAGAGGCTCCTGTTCAAGGGGTACAACAATCTGTACTGCCTTTCCAAATCCACTGCTAATCGTTTGTCCTTCCATAATCTGTTTTTTTTACAAAGCTAAGAAAAATAATTTTTTAAGGAAACTAATTTTTCTTCTTTTTTTAGGTAGCGACTTCCCGGTTTTTAATTTGCCCCCACAGTTCTTTCAGTTTCTCGCTAGCATCTGGCATACAGGGGACGCCAAACTGAATTTTATAAGTGATGACTTTGTAAAATTGTGCTACCGGAATACGCCAAGATAAAGTTGTTTCATCCCACCACATGCCGGGTATCTCTTTGATTGCCTCGACTTTTTTATAAAAGTCAACACTTGAGCCGGGCAGCTTGAAAATGAATTGCGCTTTTTGCGGATTGTAGCCAATGCCCTCCCACCTGTCCGGCGCGGCGGGAGAATTTTTTGTTCGGTTTTTGGATGTATTGGTTGCCATACAGTTTAATTTTAATAAGTTTTTTAAGGAAACTTTAAAAAGTAACGACAATCAATTTTAAAAAGTTCATTTAAAAAAGCAGTCTCTAAAGACTGCTAAAGTTTTTTTTACGCCCTATTCTATAATAACTCTTATATATAAGGTGTGATTGCTGGATTTCCACATGGATGAATGCTGAAAAGTAGCAATCATGAATGTGGTTTTTCAGCAATCACACTGCTGAAAAGTAGCAACCTTAATTTTTATAAGGTTTCATTGCTCTTTTCAGGAACATCTTCAACGCTTCCGTACTTTTCAAGAAGTGGCTCAACTTCTTCTGAAATGTCATAACCTTTATCCAAAAGGACAGCATTATTTAGTTGCTCCTTTACCAAGGATAGCAACATTGGCATTTTTGCCAAATTATTCAAGTTGTAATTAGCTTTCTGTAACGCTTCATGAATTAATGACATTGCTTTATTTGTTTTGATTTAAAGAATATACTTTCAAAAAATATCTACCAACACTCCGTTAGTCGCTTGACGTGGTTTTCAATTTCTTCCTCCTCAATTATTGCCTCCAGTTCTGCCTCAATAGGACGCCATAGCTTTAGTAAGTCAAATACTTTTGGAGCCTTTGCGTAAATCAAAGCTTGAATCACGCAATCGCGAACATGCTCAATATCCTGCCTGTCGATATATCCACCATTTAAATAATTTTATAATTTTTAAGTAATTCAATATTTGCAAGGTAAACGGGGCAATTATGATCTTCTTTTACCCTTTCTTCTAATTCATCAATGGTTCCCCAAAAACAACCTGCTTTCACCATCCAATGATCGTTGTGCCAAACGGCAACACATAGCCGACCAGATGTTGGCATCGGACCGAATTGATATACTCCTTTTGCGCCTTCGAGGTTTGCGCCTTCTGAAATAGCTTTTAATACTAAAGCCTTCATATCTTCTACCTCTGCTTCAAAAATGATTGCATCCGTAAAACGATTTGTGATTTTCATTTTTAATAATTATAATTAGTGAATGAATTGCACTTAAAACTTTCCTTCTATTTGAGTAGCATAAAACTCTTTATTGTCCGGCTGTTCAGCAATGGAATGAACCATGCCCCGCGTTAACTCTATTTCGTCAATAACTTGTGCGGAATTATCCTCTAGGTTTCCAATGTGAATAGGCGTGTCTAGCTTAACGATGTAAATAACTTTTACAATTTTGCCTACTCCAAACGGCGTTTTGATTTTTCTTTTTCTCATGGCAACGTTTTTTTTTAAAGGGAGCCAGCACATGAACATCCTAAAAAGCTGGCTCCAATAATGTATGAAAAAACTAACTAAACCCTTTTTATCTGGCAAAGCAAAGATTGAACTGCAAATGCAAATTACCAATAATCGTTCTGCCAATGCCGCCGCCTTCCAGAACCCAATCCACAGTTTCCCCATTTGTTTTATCTGAAAAAGATTCAACCCTGGAGCCGGTGATTTTATCCACAATTGCAAGGTCGTTTACAGACGCCAGAAAAAGACACAGCCCCTCAAAAGTTTTCAGCGATTCAAAAGCCTGTATTAATGAATCGTCTGTAACGCATTTTAAAGACGCTGGTAATACTTTATTTTCAACTGGTGTATTTTCACGTCCTGAGAAAGATTCTTTCTCAGTGGAAAGATTAGGCGGCAAATTTTTAATTTCTGTTTCGTATGGTAAAGTTCCAATTTCGGGAAGTTGGTACTCGGAATCCTCCGAGCGATTAGATTCATTCCAACGATTAATATTAAAAATTGAAAATCTTGGGAATAAATTTTTATTGTCTCTTATTTTATTGGGATCAAATCCAAAAATGCTTCCCAAGAATTCCACGTCATCAAGTATATTCACCTTTGTTACTTTCAACATGCGCTCTAGTCTTAATATTTCAGGATAAAATACTGAAAAGAAAAGGCTGTCATCCCGTTTATTCGCAGGGGAAAAGAACTTGGCATATACTATTGTCAATCCAATCATTAGTTCCTCCGCCGGCGCTTTCCTGATTGACACATCGAACTTGTAAATTTCCTGCATGAACTCCCCGCGCAGGGTTTCCCAAAGCATTTGTTCAAGCTCAGATACTTGTTTTTTAGTTTTGATTTTCATTTTGAATTGCTTTTGTCTTTTGGAACGTATTCAGATTTCTGCACTTTACGCGCATTTGCGCGGATGCTGTTAATCAAATCTTTCTTGCCTTGTTCGGCGGCTTCCAAATTCAGGAAGATTCCGAAATTGCCACTCAAGTAGATGAGGCGGAAATAAGCGCTTTCCCCTTCGCCAATCTGCTGTACTATAATCTTGTTTTCCAATTCCATTTTTAATGATTTATTTTTTGAATAATTGATCCCAAAGTGCGCCGAATAAATCAGATGTGACGCGGATAACAGTAATGGTTTGCCCTTCTATGTTTTTCGTTTTAAGGGTAGAGGCTTGCAAGCGTTTCGTTTGGTAAGCGGGATTTCGTCCGGCTCTACTGTTGTACCATTGTTAGCCACTACTTTTATCGTTGCCTTTTCCTTTTTCATCGCTTGATTTTTTTTTGTCGATTTCAGATACAGCTTTCTTTAAGCCGCTTAATGTTTTTTCCTGCTGTGGCGTGCGCTTCTTTGATCCAATGCGCCGAAGTTCCTCTGCACTTCTTGCCAGCCTCTCCCGTCTTTGCTTATCCTCTGGTGTCATAATCTGTAGTTAGTTTATGATGAAAAAATAGTGCCATTAAAAAGGCACCCCGCCCAAATTGTGAAAAGCGGGGATGCCAGAAAATCATAATCCTAATCCGTTAATCGTGCCCGCATCAATCGGACATGATTGTTATTATAGAAAGCCTCTAGTCCTTTGTCTGAATTTTGCTCTTGGATAATGCGAGCAGCCCGGTAGTAAACTTTTAAGTAGTGGCTCAATGCAGCGCGGTAATTGGCAAAAACGCCCTTGTTATACTTCATTGCATGTTTCGCAGCGGCATGTGCATTGATTAAATTTCCTTTGTGGTTGTAGTTATGAATTTTCATTTTCCAGTATTTTCTTACTTTCCCTACAAATTTAAGAAAAGTTAAAATACCAGTCAATAGGTCAAGCAATATTTTTCTTAAAAAAATTAAAAAAGCTAAGGAAGTTGAAAAACCACCTTAGCCCAAAGAGTGAATTATAATCATTAAAAACCGAAATACCTTTATCCTTTACCGCCTATACGCATCAAAATCAACCGCCACAGACTTACTCCCGAAATTCTTTTGATATTCTCTAGGATGCTTTTAAATTCGGTAAGGGCGCAATACATCGTTACAATGTAAACCAATCCAAAGCCAGGAAGCCAAACTTCCTGAACAACCAAGGAGGTAATTGCCAGCAGTAAATAGTCCAGTAACTTTTTGACACTATCCCTTAGCCTGCTTGATAACAAAGGTTTGCCTTCAACTGCACTTGCCTTTCTGCCCGTAATCCAGTCGATTGCAACCAGAAAGATAATTCCGCTTACCATGTGCGAAACAGGCAAGAGGTGTTGTAATAAAAAAGATAGCAAAAGGGAAATCCCCAATTTGATAGTCTTTGCTTTCATAATCGCCGTTATTAATTGAACGAAGGTCATATATTCACGGGTTGTAATTTGCTATTATAAAATGTAAACCTGCCTTAATACGTCACCAAACCAAACAAAAACTTGCCTCTTCATTCCCGCATTCATCACTTGGGCACGCCGCATTGTCAAATAATGGATAAGTTACTTTGTTGGCGCACAGAAAAGTAAGGATGCTTTTTTCTAATCGCTCCAACTTTCCAATGAGTTCCTGCTGCATGAACTTGACGCCGTCAATGCCCGCATTTTCAGAGAATTCAGCATTGACCAATTGTAGTCCATTTGCCCCATGTTGCACCCCGATGTAAGGCTCGGCTTCATGTAGCACTGAAAGGGCACAAAAGCGCATCAACCCTTTATCCTTCCAAAGGGTTTCGTAAGCCGCATTTGAAAAGCCGGAAACCACTGCCCCAACTGCCGGGTTGTAATTTGATATTGTACTTCCCTTGGCAATCACCAAGGCATCAAAAAATGATTGCCCCAGCATTGGAATGACAAAGCGAAGTTCTGCGTCATCCACGTGTGGCGCAAGCAACTGTACATCAAATCGAACATTGCTTGGTGCCGGTCGCAATATCCCTCCGTTAATTACTTCCTGTCCCGTTATTAACATTGCTTGGTATTGCTGTATTTGGTGTTACAATAGGAGTGCCTTTCAATTCCTTCATACCCTCTTCGTCTAAGGGGTCAAAACCTAAGACCTCCCGTTTTTCATTCGTAGTAAGTACCGCGTTTACATCCACATCACCCATAAAGGAAATGGGCATAAAGTTAGAAACACTCAACGACCAACCCTTCCAAGCCTGCCCAAGATGTTCGCCCGCCTCTTTTAAAAATGGATTGATTATTTTGGAGAGCAACTTGTTTTGTGCAGGCTTTATAGCCGTTGCATTGACGAATTCCAATTCGCGTCTTACCTGTTCGTTTGTTCCCAACTTTCCGGCTTGCGCCTGTCCAGCCAATGACATCGTATAGTTAGCAGATGTGACAATCATTTGTGCCGCCAATTGCTGCAACTCCAAATAGTTGCCTTGGCTGTTGTCCTCTAAGACCTGTACGTTTGCCTTGAGTGCCTGGTCGCGGAGCACCTGGATGAAAACCTTGTGATGCTGCCCGGTGTCTGTGAAGGACTTCTTAAAGTCTCCTACAACCTTCTCCGCATCCGCTTTTGAAACATTGCCAAAGAATTGCACAATGGAAGAAGGGACATATCCATTCTTGAATTTTGCAATGTTGTACTTCGGTATCCGATATTCCAATTCCGCGTAATGCTTGGCAGCAATCCAAGTCGGTAAGCCCCAATAGAAATAACCAGGGGCATACTCCTTTACATGCAAGATGCTGCGTTGATCGGGTGCCCCTGTTGTAAAGCGTGGATAGACCGGCAATTCTCTAACGTCCTGCGAAGGGTTTGCCACGATGTTCACCCCACCGGCTCCCGGCTGCTCCGCCCAATTCTCACAAATGCCATACGTTTTTATGAGCATTGTCGTGTCGGCTTTCTTTACCGCTACCATGTAAACGGGAACATGGTAAATGTAAAACTTTTTATTACTGCCATTGACACGCACCAACTCCGCAAAGCAATTTCCAAAAGCAAATAAATCATACGCCAACTTATAATAAACCTCCAGTAAGCTTTCCCCATTCAGATTTACATTTCCAAGATAATTCTCTAACCTTTCCAACTCCGATTCGCTTAGCCCCAAGATGCTTGCAATTTTACGCAAGGCTACTAGCAGGGTCAATGTTCGCTTCTGTACAATGAAGCCATCCCCGCACGCCATCGTCGATTTGTCAGTAACGATCCTGCGAAGCGTTGGGGAATTGTTCAATAAGGCAATCAACTCCTTTACAAAGCTTTGATTACTATTGAAAAAGAAAACCCATTCGTCCACGTCATTCAATAAATTGTTGCGGCTGCGAAGGGGTTCATTGTATAAATCTTCGGCTAATACATCGGTGTCGGCAGTGGTTACGACGGCACTGGCTAGAATGCGAGTGCCGCCTCCTTTTCTGGACGCGGCTCCCTTGACTTGAGTAGAGGTAGGCTTAGGCGGAGTATTTCGGTTAGACATGATCTATTTGTTTTAAAGATAAAATCAATTCAAACGAGGTGCCGGTTGTCCTGGACGGTTGTCCAGCTTGCGAACCTGGATGTTTGAAAAGTCGCCTTCAAATGATAGGCTGCGCTTTTACCGCCGTCCACACTTGCCCATCCAAGGATTTGTTCATCACTCATATCTTTCAATAGAATGTTAACAGCACCTTTGCCAGTGATAGGATCGTCTCCTCGATAAATCATTTTCTCGTGCCCTTTTTTAAGGGCAAAGCGGCGCTTCTTTTCTGTGCGCCCTTCTTTGCTTTCTACTTCGTTTGCCATTGAAATGTATATTAAAGTTTAAAAAAAAAGTATTTTCGGACTTACGGCGTATCCTCCCATTGCCAACCCACCCCGTCATCTTCTTCCCAATAATTGCCCTCCTCAGTAATATAATACACCGCGTCCGACATTACAAAGGGACACCATCAATTCCAGGCGTGAACTCCCGCGCACACTCACTTGTGATACACTGGAGGGTTAAAGTTGTTTGATTCGGATCACTCAGCGCCGCGCCGCTTTGGCTGTCCGCCGTTAACAGGTAAACGTGTCTTTTGGGAAGGTAGCCCCATTCCAATGTAACACCCGTGTTCTCCTTGTGTATGGCAACCATACCGCAACCATTGCCAGCCAATGCCATAATGAGGTTACGGTCCGGGTGGTTGCGGCAAGTCCAAATCATTTGGAATTGCTGGGTTACTACACTTACCCCATTTGTGATAGCCAGGTTCTCCGTAAAGTTTGCAGTGAAGTCTTTGAAATCGAAGCTATAAAAAGTAGCATCCGTTTCCATCGTTATAGCCGTCACCTTTCCATCCATCCCAACCGTAGTGGTTGCAATGTCGGCTTGGTTGGCAAGCATAAGGGTATCGGAAATACCACCGGAGCAAACACTATTTTCGCATCCGGTTGTCCGACCTTCTGTTAGTAAAGCCATTTAGAAAAAGTTTGAAGGTTAAAAATAGAGCTTAAATCAAAACCCTGCTGGCTACCATTAGTAGCCAACAGAGATCAAAGACGGGTGAATGTAATTGACACCCATTTTCCAACGTGCTTTGATTTTCAATAACTCGTCATCCTCATCATACCATACTCTGAAATCTTCCCCTGGATTCACAATGTCGGTAGCCAACACTTTGTTTCCCGGCGTAGTCAATTCAATCAAGTGCGTATGTGGAGCATTGAAATCAGTTGCCATAATTCCATCCCACCGCCAATTCGGTTTCACTTGAATACCTCTAAAGTACAATACAGCATTGCCCTCAATCATTCGCATCAAACCATAGTCACCGCCGCCGCCTGTCTCAATGTCCTGCATGTAAGCATTGTAAACCGAACCAGTGACATTGAACACTTTCATGTTGTCGGGCAACCCTCTGAGTTCGAGCGGTTGATTGTTGTACGCTGCTTGCAATAGTTCAGTGGCGTCTCCGGCAGCCAGCGCCGTACCGCTTCCTGTATCTACACGCGGAATCAAATCCGCAGCAGCCAGTTCAGGATAATGTACCGTCCAAAAGCCTTCCACTTGGTCAAAGGCAGGATCGGGATTTGATGGGTCGCCAAAAGCAGCAATGCGTTGAATGTCCAATTTAATCCCCTGCAAATAGCGAAGGATGACAATTTGCTCAATGGTCGTTGCTCGAATGTCCGGCATTGCTGTTCCTTGATTGAGCAATTCCTGATAGATCGTATCTGCAAACTCGTCCCAGCAGAGCTCGACATCTGCCTTCACAGTACGGACTTCAACCTCTCGGTCGAAAAAATTCATCCCGCGCACCGGCTTAAAGCCGCATCCGGTGTACTTGCGAACAATGCGTTCCAACTTTGAAGCGAACTGCATTTTTTTCTTGTGCGCCACGTTAGGCATAATATTGAACCCAAGTCGAATATCCTCATCCATAAACACTGGTTGAAGGATAATCTGATTGGCTTCCTGCCCAACATATCGTACATCAAAACCTCCCAATTCAGTAGGCATAATTCAATGTATTTAAAAATTAAAAAATATTTTTACCGAGTTATTTACTTACTGTATGCGAATCCATTTATCAACTGATCCGCCAAAGTATTTATACGCCACACGGCTTCCAGCCGGAAGCGTCGTAACTGCCGTTCCTACAATCGTCTTACCGTTGCCTGAAATAGTTGAGACTGTAATTTCATTCACTGTCGAAATGCTAGTGATGTAACCATCAACTGGAGACGCTGGTAAATTAAAAGTAAAGGTAGCTTGCGTGCTTCCTTGATTAATCAGGTTATCCCCTGCAACCAAAGCCTGTGGGCTGGAGGTACTTGTAATTGCTGTATATGGCTCATAAGCAGGGCTGGCAAGTTTCAATTCACCGTCTGACTTAGCAACAACCACACCCCTGAAAGTGCCGTCAAAGGCTTTTGTGCTTGCTAAGAAGTCGGAACCTATTTTTTCGTTTGGGTCAAACCAAATTCCTTCACCTGTCGAAAAGGCAAAGTCAAAATTATTACCTTGATGTGCATAGGTTCGCATACCAATTCCAACCCGCATAAAAGCATAATTTGAGTTGATTGAATCTACTTTTGCTTGTAATGCAAAATTGTTTGACCAACCTGGAATATAAGGATTGCCTGTTCCACTTACCTTTGTTTCGTCTCCGAAAATTGCCGTCCATTCGCCTTTATGTTGTGCAGATAGCGTATTGTTTGAAGCAAAACCCCACGCTGACCTGCACATCACTTTTGCGCCTTCGCCCTGGTCGTTATTGCCAATGTACAAACGACCGTCACTCAATCCGATATACCCTTCCCAAAGTTGGTCGCTCTTATATTTTCGACCAATGGCGTAGGCAAGATTTTGAGTTTTCAGGTAGGTTTCAAGTGCGGTGTAATTTGTGATTACATTAGTCCAGCGATATGAGCTGTCGGTTTTTATAAGCAAGTCGCCAGGGGTCGGTGTATTTTCACCAGGTGTTGAGAAAATTTGAGCATTAGCAGAAAAGAAGCATAGCGAAAATATCAAAAGGAAAATAAATTTTTCATTGTTTTTATTATGAATATTAATAATAACAGACAGGCACATCGCAACTACCTCCACATTCAGCCGTATAAGAAACTTGTCCAAATGAGTAACCAGTCGCGTCTTGAACCTCGTACACAATTTGCAATTCCACATAGTTCATCCCATAAACATAATCACATGGAGGACACCCTCCCGTATGTAGTTGAAGGGTTGTACATAAACCAGTAACAGTTCTGCAATTTTTCCCTGTTACAAATCTTGCCGGAAGACTGACTGTTTTGGTTGGACAGTAAACATAGGTATTAGGTATTGTACAAGTTCCACCCTTAGTAACTCGCGTTGTTAGAATTGTTAATTTTTGATACCCTCCTGCTGTGTTCGTTCTGTGAACATTAATATTATATAGATGCAATGTTCCGGTAGTTACATCATAACAATGGTCAAGTGTAATGTACCCAGTTCCTGTACTTCTTTGCTGAACAGCCTCGTCTTTTTTAGGGCTTGTATTTTCATTTTTTGGATTTTCGCAGGAACTTCCAATAAAGCATAGCACATTAATTAGTAAAAAAAATACTAGATTTTTCATGTTGTTAATATTTAAAGTTTATTAATAAGTCTTTTTACGCCAACCGATTGTTGAGTTTACATAAGTAAATTCTACGCCTGCATTACTAACTGAAATCACATAATTTTGCACCGTTCCGTGAAGCTTCTGCGATCCCGTTGTAAAGTTGATTGTAATGTTATTCGTAGTAGCTGTGCCCCTCGAATCAAAAACCGCGAAACGGTCACCTGCGACGGGTGAATCGGGTGCATCTATACTGATTGCGCCCGATGTCGAATTAACTGGTAATTCCTGTCCTATGACTGCCGTTGTACCTGCACTTACTTCTGTTGCAATAGTGAGCTGTCCAGTTTCCCAAGCGTCGTCCAGTCGAAAGGTTCCGGACGCGTCCCCTGTGCTTAAAACTTTAGTAGGTCGTCCTGAATCGTTTCTGGTGTTGGCGTAGTAGATACTTGCAAGATCACGGGCGTAAAGGAAGGAAAGTGCGTTTTCAGCCGCTCCAGAAGCTGTGTTTTGTTTAAACCTAAAGTTGGCTCTCACGTTATTTGCGTCAACAAATCCGATATTATCTCCAACCAGTTGTAGCGGATAAGCAAACCCGCCTGAAAATGATACACCCGTGCCGCTTACTTTTGCTCCAAAGTAAATTCCACCAGAAGCATCACCATTTACGACCGTTGCAGGACTTGAACCGCTTAATCTACCTTGCAGAATCCGCAAATAGTTTTGATTGCCGCTTGCGTTCTCGTAATTCCAGGTATCGAAAAATTGCCCCCTGTTGCTTGCCACACCCCAGCCGCCAAACCAAGTACCACTGCCATAATCTAAATTAGCCCCAGTCGAATAGGTGTTTGTAGTTAAAAAAGAAAGGGCATCTGCCGAGTTATAAAGGTTTTGAGCTGGTAAAGTAAATTCTAAACCCGTTTCACCAGAATTTACACGCGGTACATAACCTGCTAGTCCTGTGTAACTGTCAGGTGTGTCTCGTAATGCCAAAAAATCGTAAGGAAGGAAAGAAGGTACTGTAACTCCCGATGTTCTTGTCCAGCCAAGCGTTTGTATGTCGCCATCGTCGGTTGAGGGTTGTTCGTTTGGTAATGTGTACTTTTCAAATAAATGAAGTCCATCGTCATTTATAACCACACCATCAACCGTAGTGAGCCCGACCGATTTTGGTGTGTATTTTATAATCGCTTCATTTCCTTTCTTCTCCAGCTCGTCATAATCCTCTGTTGCAGTATAAAATAAACCGCCAACTGTTTCACTTTTCACTCTAAATTCTAAATTTCCAACATCGTTTGTTATTACAATTCCCTCTCCTTCCCCTGATGAGGTAAAAAAATTCGCGCCAACAAAATAGTAGGTATGATTAGATGTTTCACCACTTAAACCGTCCGAGCTATGACTAAATGATGTATTTCCACTTTCTCCCGCTATACCTTTTGTTGAGTTATAATAATATGAGACATCCCCATTTACACCCGTCTTGCTCAACGTGTAGATCGCACCTGCATTTATTTCACTTTCATTTGCAAGAAAAACAATAGTATAAGTTGTATCACTGTCATCTATTGTTATCCTTCCCCAAAAAGTATTTGATACTTCATAGGCTTGGTTAACCGATGTTGACGTAACTCCATTATATGTAATATAATACGTCTCATCAGGATTGCAGACTGTTTTAATCCCTGTAAACCACAAAGAATCAACCCCATCCCCTTCAAGCATACCTGAAAGACCGAAAGGTAGTAATTCATCTACTATTATAGACGTAGAATCACTGTCGTTTGAAAACCTAGCTCCTATTCCTTTTCTTATGACTAAATTTTTATTGTCATCTATAATAACCTGTTGCACTTCAATTTCATCACCTTCGTTTTCAGGACTATATAAACCATTACCATCCCCTCCTGTACCATCAAAAACAACGCTTTGCGTTGCGTGATTATACCTTGCCAACTTGTTATTTTGCCCCGCGCCAAGCGTGACGGGCATCTTATAAGCCGAAACTGTTGCAACGTCGCTATTGTCGCCAATATAAATTTTTCCTTCTGGTAGGTAATTATTTACTGATCCTGCACTAAGATTTGCAACCTTGCTATCAATGTCGTTTAAAACACTTTGCAGATCGGTTGTATCAGCCCCGCCGTCAATGATCGAAAACCCAACTTGTGAGACGTTGACACCGCTTGCATAGGTGGTATCACTTGCCGGATACCATGCGCCACCGTAATACCGATACGTTTGCCTAGTCGTTGGTGTAACCGCCGACAATGGTCGATTGCGAAGGCGTGTAACAGTTACGTTTCCCAGATAATCGTTTTCGGCGTCGCCGTTCATAGTGCGTCCCTGCGCTACGCCGCTTGTGTTACCAATCAAAATATCCCCTTGTGCTAGAGCAAGCGTTGATCCACTCCCACCGCTTGCACTTGCAATACTCACCTTTAACCCTGCCCCTGCCCAATCTACAAACCATATACTTGTATCCGCCGTAACGAAAAACAATTTATTGCGCAAGGAATCCGCATTGCCAGAGGCAGCCGGTGCCGTTGTGCGCTGCGCAATCGTTGCGCCAAAATACTTTCTCGCATCCGAAAAATGAATCCTTCGAGCTAACCCGCCTGCTTGGGAATAGATATGGTCATTGCCATCAGGGTCATTTTTTCTTGTGAAGTTCTGCGGCTTAACCCCGCCACTTTGCCCAAAAGCAGATAAACAAATGAGCAAAGCAGCTAGGAAAAATATAGGACGTGCCATTCTAATTAGAAATTAAGAGATTGAAAGAATGATTTACTTCAATACTACGTTGTCAAGGCGTTATCTTCTTCACTCTGCGCGCTTTCCCCAGCAAGTCCAACCGCCGTTACTACGAAGTAATAAGTCGTTGCATTTGCAAGTCCAGTGTTGTTATAGGCAGAAGTTTCAACATTCGTTACAAGGGTGTAGGGACCGCCCGAAGCTGTTCCACGATACACGTTGTAAGTCACCGTTTCCCCTACCACGTCGGTAGTCACATCGTCCCAATTCAGCGAGGCGGAATCATTTCCAGGCGTGGCAACCAAGTTCGCCGGTGCCGGAAGTACGTTTACTTTTGGATAGGAAATAAAACCTACGGTCGGAACTACCTTCACATTGTAATCCACATAGTCCCCTGTTTGTCCACTGGTCGCATCCGCATCAACGAGCTGAGCAGAAAAGTAAATCGTCCAATCGTCCTGTGCATTCAAGCCGGAAATATCAATGACGATGTCATCTGTTTCGTTTTGCACATCCAGTGCGCCGTATGCCTCATTTCCGCTTTTGTCCATCACCACAAACTTATAGTAACGTGGCACCGGATTCTCATTTCCAAGGATTGGCGTAATGGTCAATTCACCGGCTGCGGTGTCAATGGAATAACTCCATGCAGTGCGAATAAACCCCGTGATGCGCTCCACGCCTTTGAGGTAAATCACGTTTGCCTCATTTGCCCAAGGGTTGGTACGGTCCTTGTCATCATATTGATTCGCCGTACCGTCATATTGATTTAAATCTCCTCTTGCCATTTTAATTGTAAAATTTAGAAGTTATGAATAAATGAAATTAAAAGCCGCCTTTACGAAGTAGATTCGCCATGTTTCCCCATTGCTTCGCCCGCTGTGGATTGTTCGCAGAGTAGTTGCGAATGCCCGACTTGTCTGGGCTTTTTGCCCCACCAGAAGGCGCACCGGCTTGGTCGTCCTCCTCTTCCTCAGCCATTTCCTTGAGCAAGTCTTTAAGGGTGCTAATCAATTCGTCATTGCCATTGTTTTGGATGACTGGCTTTGCGGTATTCGTAGCGGCAACAGGCTTTGGAGCAGGTGTTGCTTCGGGCTTGGCTTCTTCAACCGCATAGCCTTTGCTTTTCAAAAGCGCCTTTGCCTTTTCCAGTTCCTCCACTTCGCCTGCCTCGTCCGAAGCCGGTACTTCTTCCTCTTGCTCCGGTAAAGTGGTTTCTCTCGTCTCGTCATCCGTAGCGCTTTGCGCCTCTACCAATGCCTTGATTTGAGTTAAAAAGTTTTTAAATTTACTGCCTTTCATTTTAGTAGGTTTTTTATTAGAAAATTGATTTAACATATTGACAACCCCTTGGGGCAGTTTGTCCCAAAAATCGGAATAGTAGCTTGTGTAATAAGAAGCATTTTCAGCATTCAGAAATGGCACCTCGTCCACGATCTCGTCAATCAACCCAACTTCCAAAGCCTGATCTGCACTAAAGAATTTAGTGTCTGTCATGTACTTGGAAATCAAAGCCTCGGTTTCTGCCCGGCTCCCATTGACCAATTTGCCATTGGCTTCAATCTTATCCACATATATTTTGACGATCTGGTTTTTCATTTCATCCCCGGCATCCCCTGCTGCACGCACGGCGGAGGCAGAACCGGAAGCAGAAATGATTGGATCGTGAATCATTAGGAAGGTATTCTTTGCCATTTGAACGCGGGTTTTTCCGCCACGCACTAGGATAATGGTTGCCGCACTGGCTGCCATACCTGCTACAACTGCCGTTACTTCGCCGGGAAAACCTCTCAGTACATTGCCTATTGCGATGGCTTCGGGTGCATCCCCACCATTGGAATGAATGCGAACAATCAAATGAGTGGCAGTTGTATTGTAGATTTGACGAGTAAGCAAGCTTAACCCATAGCCCCAAAAGGCATCAATGTCCTGATAAATTTCAAGGGCTGCCGTGTCTCCATCCTGCATTTTGAAGGAATAGCGTTGAGAGGTGATGTTATCCAGTTGCTCCACTGACATTTTTGCAACCTCGGCACGGGTAAGATATTGTAAAGGGGAAGCGGTTGTAGGCATTACTTTGCTGATTTTCTTACAAAGTAAACCTAAAACAATTCGTTGTTCACTGCAAAAACAAGACACTCATTTTTTGATATGTCTGGAAAGTCCTCAAATTCAATGTCAAGCGAAGCCCTAAAGCGTTTTTGGTCGCTTATTAAATTCCAGATCATGCGCTCTTGATAAGGAAGCATATCCTCCAAATTCAGCACTGCCTTTGATTTGGAGCCGTCGCATCTATATAATTGTTCAGGGTACAATTCCAAAACCATATAGCGGTTCACTGTCCTGAAATCAATAATCAAATGGATGAGCATATATCGGGCGAAGTTTTCCGGCGTATGTTCCAAATCGCGGGCATCTGCCCATAACTTGAATTTCTTGGTGACCACTCGCACAAAATCAGTATTGGTGTTTCGCTGCAAAGAATGATCGTTTTTTACTTTTGTTCTCATTGTGCGCCCTCCCATGCTTTTACGTACAGTCGCATCTTTCCAACCACTTTGGTACGGCAACCCGAACAACCTATATCTTCCGGCTCATCTGCCGGGGCAATGTATCGATTGTACACCTCAAATAAAAATTGCATCTCAACTGTATTTAGTTGCGTTTGCACATAAGTTTTGGCAATGACTGCCGAAACATCTGCCCGGCATTCTTCCGGTATGCGATTGGCATAGTAATAATTAGCATTCATGGAATCATTTGTTTTTGAACAATTATAACACATTTTCTAAAGTCGCTTTTGCTTGAATCCTGTCCCGATCTTTTAAATCATTCTCAACATCTTCGCTGACAACGAACACGCGCAAGTTGTCCAGCCTTGAATTGATGGCGTCCGTTTTCCGGTCAAGTGCTTGAATCATTTCCGTAAAGTTTGCAGTGCCTGCATCCTTCCCGGCAAAGTTTAGATAAGGGGCTTGTATTGGTGCGCCGATAATGCCGCCGTCCTGAAAGCCAGGTACGCCAATGGCTCTGAATGTTTTTGCACCGCCCAGCAAAGCCTGTTGGCGCTCATTCACAATAACCTCTCCGCGCTTCACCGTTGCAATTACATTATCCCCATTGCGAAGGGTGGGAATGTTTTGTGCCGCCACAATGCGCCCATCTGATAAAGCCACAGGTACAACTGCGCTTTGGCTCAACACAGCATCTCCTATTGCACGCCCGCCACTGGCAAGGGGCTGCGCGGCAATAGTTGCCGTTTGCAGTGCGCCAAATATACCGGCTGCAATAGCCTGACCCGTACTAAAGGGCGGTCCAGGCGGGTTCTTTAAAGCGGTAATGACAGCCAAGGCAGTTTGGATAATAGACTGAATAATGGCAATGTCTCTTTGCCGCTTCGCAAAATCCCGCTCCGCCTCTATCTTGGCTTGCTTTTCTTTATCCAATTTATCCTGTTCCTGCTTTAGCTGCTTGGAGAGTTGGAACTTCTGAACCCCTGTGGCACGTTGCAATTGCTCATCCAGGTTGTCAACAACATCTTGCTGTTTCTGAATACGCTCATCATAAGCCTTTAATTCTCGTTCTTTTTCTGCTTCAAAAAATTGCGATAAAATTTCAGTGCCTTTTTGAAAGAACTCAAAGGCTTGTGCAGCCTCATCCAAAAGCGCCTGACTGCGCTTCAAGCTTTCCGCCTTTGCCTTTTCCGTTCGCTCTTCCTCAAGCTTGGCAAGTTCTGTGTTTAACTCTTGCCTGCGAATCAGGATGTCATCAAAAGAATCCGCTTCCGAGTTGGCTAGTATTTCCTGCTGCTTTAGGATAGCCGCCTTTCGAGCTTCAAAAACTTTTGCATCTGCCTCTAGTTGCCGCTTTGTAGCCTCGTCAGGCGCTTTTGCTCTTGCCTCCTCTATTTGTAACAATTGAAGTTTAAGTCCTTTCTGTGCCTCTGACAATTGGTCTGAGACCGCTTTAAGTCGTTTCTCCGAATCTTCCTTGTCAAATCGTTTGTTGATTTCCTGTACCTGAATTCGATACCCTTCTTGAATTGCAAGTCGATTGGCAGCGGCTTGCTTTTCGATAACTTCTAAATCCTTTCCGGCTTTTGCTCTAAAGTCAAGCACTTGCTTTGAATTGGCACCAAATGCTTTTACTAATTCGGCGTCCTGCTCGACTTGCTTTTGCTTGAGTGTCGCAATCGTTTTATCGATCTGCTCAATCTGCTGGTCAGATGCAAGCTTTGCCCCCGCTAATGCTTGCTGCCTAGCATCTGCAATGAGCTTTATCTGCTCATCCAAATAATTCTTACCAAGCTGCACGATCAACATGGAACTTTCTGCCAAGAATTTTTCCTGATCCTTGAGTGCGTTTTCCTGATCCTTTTTCCTTCTATCTGCTGCCTGCTTGGCTTCGCGTTCGCGCTCCGCCTGCCTTTTCTTTGCCTCTGCCTCCAATTGTTTGGATAACTTTTCTTGCTCTATGCGCTTCTTTTCCGTAGCATCCGCCGCCTCTTTCAAGTCCGCTTCAATGGCGTCCGCCGCTTCGATCTTGTTGAACTCCTTCAAAAACACTTCCCGGTACTTTGCCGAAGCTTCTCCGAATGCGACCGCAACCGGTAAGCCTTTCAGGGTATCTTGAAAGAATACTTTCAAGGAAGCCCCTAATCCTTTTGTAGTGGCAGGCAATTGATTGAAAAAATCAAGGATGCTTGCAAAAGTATTCAACAGTCCGGCTTTGATGTTATTACTCAGTATAGTTGCCTCTGTTGAGATACCGGCGAAAGATTTAGCAACATTGTTCTGCGCATCTGCCAGCACTAGGTTTGATTCATAGACTTGCTGCTGCTGCATCTGGTATTCATTGAAACCGGCTGTTACCTCCTCTAAGGAGCTTTGCGTATCCTGTAATAACTCAATGAAGCGAAGCCCGGCATCTTCTCCCGGCGCGCCAAACACATTTGCAATGACAGACTGTAATTTGTTGGTTGGGATTTCCGTATTGTTAATCTCCTTTGCTACACGCTTGAGCGCTTCAATTGTAGTCAGCGACCCATCATTGATACCCTTAAAAATATTATCTGTGAACGTTTTGCCGAACGCACCCTCTAATGAATCGCGCGTAGTGGTAACTTGCTCTCGGATGCGAAGCCCAAACTCTTTTATCAAGTCAACACCTTTATCTGAGAAGATACCCTCTTTAGTCGCCTTAATGGAAATAGCAATGAACTCGTCCGCACTTGCGCCCGCTGACTTGAATTGTTCCGGATATTCTTTTATCTGATCCAATAACTCTCCATTCAGGTTTCCCGTTGCCAGTAGTCCCGTTGCGATTTTATCCAAGGCATCCGAGGTAGAAATTCCAAAGGATTTGGACAGCGCATTTGCAGCAACTAAAACATCATTAATATCCTCTCCGAAAGTATCGGAAATTGCTTTTGCGCGGGAAACGGTTTCGTCTAGTGCGTTGCCCGTTTCATCCGTGTAAGAACTTACTGTCCTTCGTAGGGCATTAAACTCATCGGCAAAAGCTTTCAATTCTTTTACCCCTTCGGCGAGTTGGGAAACCAATTGGAAGGCTAGAAACCCCCGCGCAATGTTTCGACCCGTCCGAGAGGTAACCTCTGAAATCTCTCCCAAATTATCTTTCAAAGTGCCAAAAAGCGGGAATACCTCCCTCAAGCCTTTTCCAATAGCACTGCCATAATTACCGACGCTGCGCTGAAATTGTCCAACGCTTGCATCAATAGATTTAAGGCGGTCATCCTGTTGCTTAATAACTTTCAATAATTCCTTTGCCTCATCGGTACTTTCCTGCTCTGCTGCTGCCAGGTCTTTGTAACGCTGCCGATTGACTGCCAATTGGGCGGACAGCTTTCTGTATTGCCCGGTGACTTGTTCGCCTAGGTCTAGCTCCGCCTGTTTCTTTTTGATGGATTCATTGACCTGAGCATTGATCTCCTTTTGAACTGCCCGTAGCCGGATGTATTCGGCGTTGAATTTTTTGAAGTCCTCAACGTTGGTTGCCTCTTTTGCCGCTTTCTGGATTTCCTGAATGGCTTGCGCCACAGAGAGACGCAAGTCCGTTACCTCTGTTATCCCCTCTACATTGATCTTAAAGCCTAATACTTGTTCTTGTGCCATTGCTTAGATGTTTTGAATGTACCCATTGAAACCACTTGTTGTGAGGCGGGCGGCATCCTCTGCCGTTGGTATGTCATCCAACAGTAAAGCTGTTTTTACGCTGTCCATTTTCTGCCCTGCGGGTTTGAACCCATCAATCTTTTGAAGGATGAATTTCACCCCGTCAATAACTATCTTTCTGGAAAATTTCAAGTTTGTAATTTCGAGCGCCTTCCATCTGATCCACTCCGTTAGCCGCTTGCCAATCTGCAATCGCTTCAAATGCTGCAAATGAAACCTGCGAATGATGCCGTCCACTTTTACGCCCGACAACAGCACCTCGTTTCCAAATGACAAAGACGGGTCTTCTCCCAATGGATCGTTGTAATTGACCATAAAGGAAGCCGGAAAATCGTAAGCCGTTGTTCCATCCAAGTTTACATATCCATCTACTCCAATGCGGCGACCTGCCCACCAAAGTAAGCGCGGTTCAAAATTATAATCCGTTTCCTCAACTGTCTTGTCCGTTCTGTAGTCTTCTGGGTAAATCAATGGCACCTGAGGAATAACCGTACTGGAGGCATTGCGAATTCCAATATCAAGTAGGTGCAATGTCTTGGCAAAAAAGTCAGTATCATTTGATGTTGTACCGTCCTGATACCTTCCATCTGGAAAGGCGTATTGACCGGAATACAAATTTAATTCTACCTGTCCTTCTATGTTCTGCACAGTAGGATCGTCACTCTTATAGCGCATCCTCAAAATATTGTTGATGCTGCTATCGAGATTTAATTCCGGTTCTTTTGACAAGTCCACTTGTGCCGTTATATCCTTCGGGTATTGGTCAGAGAAAAACCCATCTTGATTAGAGGAAGCCCGCCCATTCCCGTTATGCGGTAGGGGTCTCTAGGCTCTACATTTACAATGCCGGAATCCGCATCTGTATTCCAGACTAGCCCAAATATTTTGGTCAAATCCGTTAATAAGCTTGCCGCCTTCCAGGAATCAGGAACAAGCCATTTTAATTGTATGGGCGCTTCGCCCGTATAGTCCACTTCAAACCTCACTTCAAACCTGCAACTCACCACATCCGAAGGCGTGAAGCCCAACTCTGTTTGATAATACACTTCAATTACATCGTCCGCCTCCAGTAAACCCACAAAGGCAATATTTATAGAAGGGCTTACCAAAACCCCATTTTTATAAATGGCACCAAAAGAAGTAAAGGAACCGGACGACCCCGCTATTCTTGCCTCCAAAGTTGCAACGATTGTGTACTTGCCAAAGTAGGGCGCAATGTATCGACTGTTGGGGAGATCGTAATTTCCGGCATTGTCCAATAACTCACTATCAAATGTCAATTTTTGATACGTCCCTATCGGTCCCTGTACTGTTGTCTTGAGTGCAATGCAACTCACATTTTCATCTTTCCAGCTTTGGGAATAATCCCGAAGGGGAATCGGAAGGATGAGACGGTTAAAGAACTCCGTTTGGAAAAAGTAGGACTGCAAATTATATCCCAAGATGCCGAATAGTTGCCTGAGGTATTGATAAATAAACAAGCCAGGCGTATGTTCTCGCCAGGTCACATAACTTGAATTGATCCAATTTTTCCACTTGATGAGTGTATAGCAATGCAAGTCCGAAAGGGGATTGGCGTTCGTGCCATTCTCAATATTTTCCTCCGTAAATAACTCGGCACTTGTGGTTAGGAAATCAGAAATAGGGCGGTTACGAATAGAGGAAAACCAATCTGCATTGTTGCCAAACAAATCAAGCTGTATGTCTTGCGGATTCCTGTTGATGCCTCCAGATAGCGAATTGGAGCCGGTGAATTGCGCATTGCCGGAAAGAATGGGAATGCCCGCCACTTCAATGCGGGCAGGCTTACGGGTGGTTGAAGTAAAATTGTCGGCTGAGATTTCCGGCAATCGACCGGACAGTCTCAAGTTGGTTTTTGTAGCAGGTAGCGTAAATGACCGGCTGGTATAGTTGCCGGAAATCTTTGTCAGGTCTTCCAAGGTCTCTACACTATACACCAATGCCAGGGGCAATTCCTGTTTCAAATCAAGTTCGGCTTCCTGCCCATCGACAAATAGGTTTATATACTCTTCCATTTTTAGTAGCGTTGTGTTGTCTCATCCTCTAACTGGATGGTCAAATTAAAATCGTTGCCGTCCTTACGTGCATCCTCCAAGGTTGTTTCCCCATTTTCGATGGTTACATTGTTGTACTGCTCATATTGAAGCAGGTACACCTCGGAAGCTGTTTTTAATTCCCGCAACCAATACGGATAGGGGTCATCAAAATTTTGTGTAATTTCCCACAAAAGCACCGAAGTAATACTGTCCTTAAAGTTGCCTTTAAAATAGGGAAAGCTGCGCTGCGCCTGCACAAGTGACCATTCAGGGCGTTTTCGTTTAATCTCTCCGCCTGAACGCTGCTTGAGTTGCTGCTCTCCTTCAAATGTAAATTGGTCAATGCCGCCCAATCGATTCATCCAAAATAACTGCTTTGCATATCCGCATCGATGCACCACATCAAAACGAATTGGTTCAGTCAGTAGCACATAACTTGAAGGCACTCCAGAGGTGTACTTGCCAAAAGTAACCGTGTAGTAAACAATATCTATAAAGTTCAGGGGTAAAAATCCGTTGCCGTCCACATCCGTAAAGAATGGGAATGCACCTTGCAAATTTGCCGTACCAACGCCAATAGTTAACATGCTTACGTTTTCGGGAGCCGGGTTAATAATCCATTGTGCGAATTGATCTGACCCATCCTTGAGCTTTAGGTACACGTGACAGATGTCAATACCCTTTGCGAGGATGGACACAAAAGCATCCTCAGATAAGCCGATGCTGCGATTGTCAGGGGCATTGCTCAATACCTTCCAAGGTGGGCTTGCAATTGCATCGTAATAACTATCTAAGTGCATAGATTCCCAAGACTGGCGTGTGGCGGGAATAAAATAAAAGGTATCACTAGTTTCCTTTTCTTCTTCCCCTATTGTCTCTAGCAAGCCAGTAACTGAGCTCCGGTACTGCAAGAACACATCAATGTAAAAAGAGCCAATTACATCAGAATTATTAACGACCCCATACTCTCCCAAATTACCAAATATAGAGCTGATATGCCCGGTTCTCGGAGCAGAACTTTCAATCAATACTTGATGAACATCAATGTCAAAAGTATAATCGTCACCACTTGAATATACGGGAATCTTATAATAAGAAGTGACCAATTGCCCATACACATAAACCTTGACCAAAACGCGCTGCACATTTTCCGTAGAGGTCGCCGTCCATCGGAATACCACTGGACGATAGCAAGGGGAAATCAAATTTGGAGTTACCGTAAATGCCATAGCGTTAAATGATTAAAAGCCAAGAATAAAATAAAGTGAACCCGGCTGTGAATGCGATGTAATCCATCACTGCAACCAGCATCCAAAAAAGCCGTTTTTGGTAGCGCGGTTTTGGATGTAAAATAATAGATGCCCAAAAGCAGGTCAGCATAAACATTTTGGCAAAGTGCCAAAGGTCGGTTACGAATACTAGAAAGGTTGTTGCACCTATGAACTTTGCCTTTAAGGGCTGCACTAAATTCCCTTCACTGTCCTTCTCATATTTGTTTTCCCAACTCACCATTGGGTTAACAAATTGTTGGTTGTCAAAAGTGGAGAATACAGATACCGGATAATGAAAAGTAAGGGTGTCCATCACACCATTTGCTGCGCCTGCTAAAAACATCAAAACCACCAGCGGATAGTAAATCCGTAGTGGCTTTATCAGGTAACCGGAAACAAGAGTAAGGACGGCAATGATTGCCACTGTCCAACGCCAAAAATATCTAATACTCATAGCAACACATTTATATTATTATTAAATTGAACCAAGGTAAAAATAATACTTTGCTCTACGCCGGATAGTATCAATTCCGACAATTCATCTTGTATGCTGTCCAATCCGCGTTGTATAAATCCCGTTCGTTCGCCGGTCTTTGAATACCTCTTTGAATCCCGGTTTGGAATCCCGCCTTCCCCTTCCCGAATCGCTTTGGATGCAATGGCGAATGCTATACTTTCGGCTTCTTTTCGGCTCACCCCAAAGCGTTTGCTCGCATAATCCGTTAGCCCTTCGATGTACTTACTTTTGCCGCCGCGTTTACTGCCGGGTGTATAGGCTACCCTGGAGGGCACAACGCCGTCATCAATTATTTTGACATATCGGTCAACATAAAACTCAAAGGAAATACCGGAAGCGGTTTCAATGATTTTTTCCTCAATGCTGTCAGATGAAAACTTTCCAGTCAGCTTATGCCCTTGCCTTTCCCAAATAAGCACAACCGCCGCCTTTGCGCGTTCGACTATCAATCTTTTAATATCGTCTGAAAATCCAATCATGCTCCTTGCTCGTAAGTGTTTTCATAATCTTCATTTGCAGCCGGTGGGTAATTATACCCAACGGATGCTATCATTTCATCCGTTACAGTCCAGGCGGGGCATTCAATTTTTACAAATACGGTGAATCGAAAGTAACAAGTGATGAGCCTATCGGCATACAGGTTTGAATCTAATCCCCATCTAAAGCGTCCTTTGTTTACGAGTTGAGCGCCGCCATTGACAGGAGCCAATTTCATACCCAATTTAGAAGCCGCCTTTAGGAATTGAATACCCGTCGTTTTTAATTTATTCCACTGCTCTAAAGAGGTGTCAGTCAAGGTTTGCCCATCATTGCCGTAATGAAGCAGGTCATCAAAATAAAGGGTCACATCAATTTGTTCGCCTGCATCTTCCAAGGTAGCTTCCCCGGTCAATGCCGCTTGGCAGTGTACACGCGGATATAGGTTCCCAACTTGATTCTCAGGATCGAAATTATTTTGCACACTTCGGTTGACATCCGAGCGCCAACCAAAGTGATAGCCTTTCAAATCAGGATGCAATTGAGTAAGCAAGTTGAACAGGTTAGATAATGCGACAATGGTCATTCTACTTCGTTTAAAGATTGAATAAAATCAAACTCAGCACTTCGGGCACTCATGTAATGAAAGGCATCCCATAGCGGCGCAAGTTCGGCGGAGCGAAGCGGCGTTTCATTTGGCAGGTTGAAAATGCCCGCTTCTGCCAAATTTTTCAGGGCTAAGAACCACCCGTAGTTTTCTTGTAGTTTGTTGATCCCGGCTTGGATAAAGCGAGCATTTGCGCCATTGAATAAATTAGGGAACTTCTCCCTAATTGCTCGCTTCGCCTCAGCAAAAAAAAAGCGACGTTTACCACTACGTCTAATGGCAGCCTTTCAAAGTTTGCCTTGTTTCGTTTATAGATGTTGGAGGAATAGACCTCCCCTTCTTTTTTTAAAAGCACACAACACACATCTAGCATTGCCGTCCATGTTCCGTTCTGTACTTTCTGCATTTGCGCTTGTAGCTGAGCGGATTCCATAAACTCAATCACATTCCCATTTTTCATCAATCGCTCCGGTACAACGTACACATCCCCCTCAAAGACAAACTTATTCTCATAATCATACTGGTATTCCTGCACGTCCATTGAACGGATAATAATTTCATACACTGCTTCCAATTGATGCGGGTTCATCCCTTGAATGCCCGGCATCATACCCATAATGGCTGCGTATGGAAGCCCCGTAAAAAAGGAAACCACACGGGCAAAGTGTGGAAGCATTTCATGCGTGTAGTAAACCTGGTCAATACTCGTAAGCCATTCCAATCGCTGCGATATGATTGCCGCTTTCTTTTTCGTCAACTCCTCAAACTCGGCTTGCTTGTTGGCGGAAACAATTGTCCTTCCTTCAAAAGCCTTGAGTGCAAGGTCAATCTCCTCCTCCTCAATGTAGGCATTTTTGATCTGCCGTAAGCGGAGCGGCTCCTTGGGAACCAACTCCTCCAGATAACCCAAAAACTTCCCGAACGTGTGGTCGGAAAGTTTTTCAGGATAAGCAAAAGTACCCTCTACGCCTTTGACTGTGAAAAGTACCATCTGCTATTTTTTGAACGGGTTACTGCCTTTAGGATTGTTGATTGAAGGATTGTAAGGCTGCTGCTCTACAATCTCCGGTTCATAACCTTCGTCCAGATTGTCCGCCGAACTGGCAAGAATAGTGCTGTCTGATTCTTTCCACTGGATGGGCTTTTTCATAGAGGCAGGCGTGAACAATCGCTTGGCATCGGCTTTGGCATTACCTGTACTTGTGATGCGATTCGTGCGCACCTCAGCGCCAGACTTTACATTGATTAGCATTTTTACAATGCTTGATAGTTGAGCCTGTGCTCTTTTTAATCTTGGGAATCCGTGATAAGTAACCTTTCCGCTTCGGATCAATTCGATTTGCCGAGTGACAGTCTCAAGGGTCAACTCTACCTCCAAAGCAATGTCCTGCATTTCCATTATCTCTACACTTGCTTTTACATCCACAGGTAATTGCGCTGAGTTACCCTTTCCCGATTCATCCACTTTTTGATCCAATTCTTTTTTGGTGGTTTTTAATTGTTCTGACATGCTGAATGGTTTTTAATGGTTTAAAAAAGGTAGTAAGAAAAAGCCTTACTACCAATACAGGATTTAAGCCTGCGGCTCTGCAATCTCTTTTGTGCCCTTGAAGAAGGTCGTTGCGTACCGGATGTACTCGGCGTTGGACTTGACCCAAAGAATCGTTTGATCCACAAATTGTTCGATGTTGTCCTTGTCCGGTGGTAACAAGTCGAGTGATACGACAAAGTCAACCAATTCGTCAAATTCTTCCTTCTTGAGTTCCCCGCCGCTGGTTTCCTCAATAACGCCGGGAAAGCGCGTTACCACGGCGAATAAAGCCGGTACGATGCGCGTTCCATAAATCAGGTACTCATCCCCCGTTTTCTTTCCATCGTGGTTTGAATCAATCTGGAAGGATTCGTAGGCAATCTTTGCGGCTTCCTGCAACACTGCTTTGGTGTTTTCGATGCCGTGCGCTCCGTACACTAATTGCGCGTGTAGTGTAAGAGGCTGTTGATAATTTGAACTCATTGTACAATGATTGGTTAAAAAATTAAAGTTTTACAAAAGTAAGAAAAATTATAATAAGCTGTCAATGCAAGTATTAGCCACTGGCTAGGATGTCACCGCCTTCCCCCATCTTAATCATGTGTACCGTAGCGTCCACTTGGTCAGTGTGCCCACCGGCTGGGAAGTCCTGCAACTCTTTAAAGTATTCGCCCACCCAATGCGAGTTGATTGCTATTCCTGCCCTTCCGGCTTTCAGGGTTGGGGTAATGGAATTCGCAGCAACAATCTTGTCCTGATTCGGTGAATAGGAGCGCGAGGCGTTGATCCCCTTTAGCCTAACAAGGGCATCAATCAAGTCAAGCCCGTTTGCTTTAGGTTCAATCCAGATGGAAGATTGGGAGTTGTAGCCATTGTTGCGAATGAATCTGTCCAGTGCATCGAGTAGTTCAGTGAAGCCAAGCCAATCGCGGAAGATACTGCGGATATACCAACGCCCTTCAAAGTAGCAAAAGCAAATGCAGACGGTTGCCGAATTCGTTTTCTTTGTTGTGTATGCCCCATCTATTACGAAGTTCCAAATCAAATCCGCCCTTTTGTTTCGAGCGCGAACATACAACTCAGATAGTTCATAGTGAAAAAACCATTTGGTTTGAATGATATTCCCGCCCGGCTTACTTGGCTGCTGTCCGTACTGCCCGGCGAATTGGGTCATCTTTTTCTCTAGTCTCTCCAGCACTTTTCTTGATAACCTGACGGGCTCTAGCAAGCCGCCAAAATAAAACTTGCGAAACCAATTTGGCGTGACCGGAAAAGAATCTTGAGCCGGTAGGCAGATCAATTGGTACATCTCGGCATTTTCTTCCAACTCCATACCTACCACATCCTGTTGGTGTGTACGCTGCTGAATGAGAATGTGGACACCCGTATCGGGGTCATCTAAACGGGAATAAGCCGTGTCTCTAAAAAAGTTAATGGCGCGTTTGCGCTCCGGTTCCGAATCGGATAGCAGGGGCGAAAGTAAGTCATCATGTATAATGATGTCCGCCCCTTCTCCGGTGATGGTTCCTCGAACGGAGGTAGCCATGCGCATACCACCCTCCGATGTGTGGAATTCCCGATTGGTATTCTTTTTTCTGGACAGGGTAAACAAATGCCCAAAGCGTTCTTGATACCACTTGCTTTCAAGGATGCGCTTGGTTTTGATGGAATGCTTTTCCGATAAGGAGCTGGAGTAAGAGATGGTAATGAACTTGAGCCAGGGGTATTTTGTCCACACCCATGCGTTTAAAAATACCGTGCAAAGGCTGGACTTTGAGGCGCGCGGAGGGATGTTAATAATAATGTCCACCGTTTTCTTTTCTCCCTTTGCGATGCGCTCTACCTCGCTTTGAAGGATACGGCAGATGTATTTGATATGCGGCGCATTAATCAGTTGCTTTTTTTCAATTGTGTGCCAGGCAGCCATAAAGAAGTAATAATACCCATCCCGTTCATTGGCATACAATTTCCTTTCCCGTTCAAGAGCGATGACGCGCTTGGTTGGATCAACTTCAATGATACGCTTTAGGTTGGTTACTCCCATTTACTTTACGCAAAGTTTAGCCAATTCAATCAACCATTCAGCAAAAGCGGGCGGCGCTCAATGTCATATACATCGAGGTAAGGCATCGATTTATAGATCGAATCTGCTCTGGCAAATAAAACAGCTACTTGCTTTTCGTTTGTCAACTCACTTATTTGCATCCCCTAGTCTTTTTCAATTTCAATATAATCGTCAAAATCTATTCCCTCATTCTTATCACTTCCAAGAAGCAGGCGAGAATATTCGCTGTCTGACATTTCAGCAATTGCCTGCTCGAACGGATCAACACTATTGCCGATTTCCTGAACCGGCGCGGCAACGCCGCCCAAGAAGCCAACACCAAAGAGTTTCAATTCCCCTTCAATTAAGCCCTGCATTAAGCGCAAGTAGGAAGGGTCGGGCTTGTCGCTTACCTTTGAAACTTCCCAAGCTTCCCAAGCTTCACGCTTGAGTAGTTGTAGTTCCTGATATTTTTGTGCCTTGAATTGAGTGATGTCAATTACGGTTGAATCCAACCACGTCTTTGATATTTTACCGTAATCCTGATCCAGCATCTTGGAGGTGTAGATGTATTGGATGTGCTTGCGCTCGTTTAGCTTTTGTACAACTTCTTGACCCTGAAAGCCTTGTAAGCGTAATTTAGCTATGAAAGCCAGGTCTCGATTGCGCTCTTGTGGCGTCCTTCTTTTTCCAGCCATTTTACACGGGATTATTTATTTGCTCACAATGAATCTTTTACGATGCTCCCAACAAAGTTAGGGTTTTTAAGGATTGGAATAAAGCAAAGATTTACTGCTATTCGGTTTTAAATGATTTGAAAAAGGGTGCAAGCGGTAAGACTTGCACCTCTATACTATAAGAACTGATACTAAATCTTTCCGGCTTTGGGTCGATGGTTTATTGTATTTTCTTTAACCAAACTTCCATTTTCATATCATGTGCCTCATCTGGAACGAGTAAGAGATCGCGGATTTGAAAGACTGGAAATCCTTCTACTGGCAAAGCTATTTTGGTGCCGAGTGGAGGAAGGATATTATTGAGCACCATGCCGCGAAGGAATCGGGAAAGCTCCTGGATTTGTTCGGCGGATGGAATAAAGTCTTGGGCGTGTATTTCGGTTTTAGTAAGCATGGCTTTAATAAATTTCGGTTAATGATATTTGATCTTTCACCCTTTGCTTTAAGTATTCATTCTCTTTTTCAAGAGCGTAGATGCGTTTTCTCAATAGTTCGTTTTGGCTTTCAAGGGTATGCACTTCTTTTTCAAGGGTATCAACAACGGGTCGAGGGTCTTGTATTGGACTGGCTCCGTTGTTGATACCGGCATAGGCAAGGTAAATGACAATCAACAAGGCAAGAACGCCTAATACAAGTGTTTGCGATAGATTTCTCATTGCTCTTATTTTTGGTTACTGAATACGGATAAAATCCCCCTGGAATGGACCGGCATCGTCCAGCCTTTGAGTTGTGAATGTGTTGTCATTTGTAGAGATGGAATAGTAAATGCCATATCCACCCCTATCTTGCTTTGCGATAAGCACAGTGCCATAGAATAAAGATTTGGCAGCGTATAGTCCATTTTCAAGTGGATGGGTCACTGGCGTGAACCGAAGGTAAATCTCATTAACGTCGTTTAGATCGGAAGGTTTAACCCACAGAAAGGACTTAGGCGTAACGGTTTGAATGTACGTTGGTTTTGAAGTGACGGCAATGGGTTCAACACTTGCGCTCGCTTCGGTTTGAAGTATGTAGTCATTCCAATCAGGGTAATTGCCTTCCTTAAATTCTTGGATCATGCCGTTTGCTTTGACTTGAGCCGGGGCAATAGTAAGAGAGCACTCAGCACCGCCGCCTACGTAGTCTGTAAATTTATTGCCGATGCGAACCGTATTGCCGTTTGGCATTTTCACATCATAGGAACCGGCGACCGGCTTGATAACTTGGATGGCTGGCACTTCCTTTCGAGCATCGCAGGAAAACAAAAAAAGGAGCGGGAATAAAAAAATTAGATGTTTCATATCCTGAACTGTTTTAATGATTTATGAATGCTGCAATTTATTAAGAAAAATTAGAAAATACAAATCTTTGAAAAAGGAGGCAAGTCTTACGGCTTGCCTCTGAAATGCGAATAATACTTAATCAACTTGAAAGCGAATCATTCATTGTGTCCGCGTAATCCTGGCATTCCCTTTTGCTGCCTCTGAAAACAGCGGGATAAACACTAGGAAACCATGCGGCGTAAACCACGTAACATTCTACAAAATCGGAATAGACTACTTTGTACATGGCTTAGAATTTTTCGCGTAAATTTTTAACAATCAATTTCCCAATCAACTTACTCAAGTCATCATACTTGATAATTGGGCTTATGATGCCCACAGTGTCGCCTTTATTTTCAAGTTTGACACTGGAGGGCAAATCCTGAATGGCTTCAAAAACTTCTGATACACTAACACAAGGCGCAATGCCAACAATAATCAACTCGAAGTGTGTGCCATAATCTTCAAGGTGAATTTCTGTTTTGTTCCAAGAAAGCAGGACATGCCCATTTTCATAATCATAGACATGAGCTTCGGTTGTGGAGACAAATAGCGAAGGTGTTTGCGCGTCCAAGTAGGCTGCGCAAAGGCACAGGCAAATTAGAAATAATAACATTTTCATTGAGATTTGATTTAAAGTAATAGTTGCTAAATAAAAATTATTACGGTAGATCGGGCTTTAATTCCGGCAAAGGCTTATCAAAATTTCGGGAAAGCCAGAACCGGAGTTGCCCGGCAATATCGGCGTCCAAGCCCTCGACCTTATTGATGAGCTTATGGAGTTCCATAAAGTCGGAATGAAGTAGGATATGACAAGAGGTACACCACTGCTTTAATCCGAAATGGAAGTCCTCACTTTCTTTTAGGTCAAGATAAGCCTCAATTTTCTTTGCCAATTGCTTGGAAATTTCTTCCCGAACATAAGATTCAAGCGGGAAGCTTTTTGGCAAAGATTGGATTTCTTGACTTGTCATCTGCAAGCATCTTATGAATTCCATTTGTCTTTAAATTTTAGCACCTTCGTTGTGATCCAAACAAAGGGCAAAACGATAAATAAATAACCAATAAAATTTAAGATTCCCATTGCGTTTTTATTATAATAAATTAAAA
>JAAUSO010000059.1 GCA_012033205.1 Richelia sp. SL_2_1
CAGAAAGTATATTTGAATGACAGAGCAGCAGCGTGATGCATTACTAAACTACCTTTTAAATCAACCCTATCGTGAAGTCGCTGGTGGAGTTCAGTTTCTTACTAATGCACCAACTACCGTTCTCAACTTAGAAGTTCCTGAAGAAGGTGCTGTAAATGTCTCTGCTGAAAAAGAAACTAACAAAGATGCAGAAGCTACCCAAGGGCAAGAAATGAGATTTGCAACCATTCCATCTGCTCCTGAAAAAGAATTTGCAGTTTTAAGTCAAGCATAATATTAGTTTAGTTTTTTCTACGTAAATAAATAGCAAATTATGGCAACGTTAAAACAAACAGTTCATTTAATTACCGAGCAACAGCGGGAAGGATTGCTCAAATATCTTCTTAATCGTCCGTATCGTGAAGTTGCAGGAGCGGTTGAGGTTCTTGCTAAAGCACCTAAGACTGAAATTAATTTAGAAGTTCCTGACGAGCAATCAGAAAATATAGTTGCTCAAGACGAATCAGAAGCCAATACAGATACTCCGAAAGGAACGAAGTCAGAAGTAGTAACTTCTTCAACTGAAGAACTATCCGTTTTTAGTCATGCTTGATATTAGCTTTGTTGAACTTTTTTCTGTTGTTGCAAATTAAAGAAAATCAATCTTTAATTTAGATCATACAGTAAGAGGATTTAAAAAGCTTAATTATAATTATCTTTCGCCTATTACTTTCACTTTTATACCAGCTTTTTTGAAATGGCTTATATAAAAGTGAAATATTGGAATAATTAATTATTAGTCTTTAAGGGATTTCTGAGTCAGATCAAAGAAACTCTACTATACAATACTTTTTTTGAAGCATCTTTTTTTTAATTTTATAAATCTTTTAGCTCTTCACTTTTTTAACAATGGATATTAACAAAGAAAATTTAAGTTTCAATTCTCAGAACCAGCCGCGTCAGTCAAATTCATTCTTGTCTGACGATTCATTATTTGATATTGGAATTCCTATACCTAATGACATTGTAGGAACGATAGATTCTTTGCAAATTGAGGAAATTTACGATTTATCTGTAGAGGATTTAATTTATGGATTTGAAGGAGTTACTGCTCAGGGAGAAGTTATTACTTTAGGAGCGGGAAGTCAGTTTACTTATGAAATTTTTTCTGATAAACTAAATGAAATTGTAGTTGGAGATTTACAGGCTCAAGACTTCTTAATTAATCCGGGGATAATGTCCTATGGTGAAGATTATGGTTTAGAAATTAGTTCGGAAATTGCAGCTAGAACTAATAGAACACAGTTAGTTTTTGTTGATTTAAGCGTTGAAGGTTACGAGAATTTACTTGCAGGAATTACACCAGAAGCTGAAGTATTTCTCTTAGATCCAAATCGGGATGGAGTAGAGCAGATAAGCGAGGTATTAGAGGAACGAACTGAAATTTCGGCTATCCATATTGTTTCCCACGGTGAAGCAGGTACAGTACAGCTAGGTGCGACTAATCTGAGTTTAGATACTTTAGGGAATTATGAAAGCAGCTTACAGCAATGGAAAAATGCGCTGACATCAGAAGCAGATTTGCTGTTTTATGGGTGTAATGTAGCTGAGGGTACCGTTGGGGTTGAGTTTGTAAACCAGATGGGGAACCTGACAGGTGCTGATGTTGCTGCTTCTGATGATTTAACTGGTAATGCTAACTTCGGTGGTGATTGGGATTTAGAATTTGTTCAAGGAAGTATTGAATCATTATTATTGTTTCAAAATTCCTCTGTTACTAATTTTGAAGGAGTTTTAGATTTAAAGATTACTAATCAATGGAGCAATATTGGTTCCCAAGTAATTAATGGTAGTGGAACTATTGACTTTTCAAGTGAAACAAGTAAACCTGAATTTGAAGTTGTTAATTCAATAACAGGTGAAATCAAAGCAACTCGGGAAATAAAACAAGGTAGTTCAAACTCTCAAAAGCAATATATACGATTTAAGGGTTTCACAACAATTAAGTTAAAAGACGAAGATTATCAGGTAAAAGAAGAATCAGGTAAGTATAGCATCAATAAAGTTCCAGTAACCCCATCGTCACAACCTTCAAACTCTGAGACTAAAACTGATAGCAACTCAAAGCTAAATCTTATTAATGCCACAACGGGTGATGATAAACTTGATGGTACAGATAAAGATGATTATATTTACGGTGGACGCGGAAATGATACAATTAATGCCAAGTTAGGAAATGATTTTCTTGAAGGCGCTCCTGGTAATGATACTCTTATAGGTGGTGAGGGTAATGATACCTATGTGTTTGAGACTTGGAAAAAAGAAGATAAGCTTCGTAATTATGGTAACGATACAATTACGGAACAAGCTAATGAAGGAACTGACACATTAAACTTTAGCGGTATCAAAGAAGTTAGTCAAACGTTTACATTTAAAGATACTGGTATAGATGTAAAATCCGCAGATGGTGGTAGTGAATATAACTCTAGTTTTAAAAACGGAAGCTTAAATTCTGTTAAAAATATTGAAAAAGTTATTGGAGCTTCCAATCAGAATACATTTAAATTTGAAGATGGATGGCTGAGTCAGTATTCTAATAATGAAAATCTGAAAGCATTTGAGATTCAAATAAATGAAAATGATCAGATTACAGAGTTAGATTTTTCATCTGTCACCAATCAAAATTTAATATTTACTATTTCTCAAAATATTTCTCAAAATAGAAATCCAACGGTAGCTATTAAAATGTCTCTTGGAGATAATAAATCTCATTTCCTTGAGTTCGAGAGAAAGCTAAAAAGTGGTCAATCTGTTGATAGTCTCTTGAAAATTGTCGGTGGTACTAAAGAGAATTCATACAAGATTACAGGAGACGTAGACTTATTTAGTACCATCCAAATTAAAAACCCTGAAAAATCAGTTAATTTATTAGACTACAGGTCTTACACTGGTAAAGATATTACAGCAGATTTAAGCCAGAAGACAGAAGCAAAAATTAGTCAAGTCATCGGAGGAAATGGGACAGATAATATTAAGGGTAACGGTTTAGATAATTCAATTAGTGGTGGTAATGATAACGACTTTATTACGGGTGAACAAGGAAATGATATATTACAAGGTAATGCAGGTAATGATACGCTCGATGGTAGTTTAGGAAACGATACATTAGAAGGCGATGCGGGTAATGATACCCTGGTAGTAAGTGTTGGTTATGATGTGTTGTCTGGTGGTGCTGATAGTGATACCTACCAGTTTTCAGGTGAATGGGATATTGCCACCGTCATTGAGAAGAATGTAGAAGGTAAGATAACAGACCACGGTGATGTTCTTGACTTCTCCAAGCTAAATAAATCTTACACTCATATTCTCAATGGGGATACTTTAGTATCAACAGAAGGGATTCTTAAAGATGGTGTTGTTTACATTAATAACCAGCCTGCAAGTATAAATATTACTCCGAAAAATAGTAACCCCGTTCAAACAATAGAACACCAAGCTTTTCACGGGACTTTCCGACTAAAATACGGTAATGAAGAAACTCAAGCAATAGCACGTGATGCTTCTGCTAGTACTCTTGAAAAAGCTTTAGAGTCTTTAAAAATAGTAGAAGATGTTAGTGTTAAGAAATTACCATTACCTAGCAGTGAAGACAAAGACACTCAGAAATGGGAAATTACCTTTAAAAAGTTAGCTTCAGTAAAAGACGTTAAAATTGAAGATAAAACACCTTCTAATAGTCAAACTGGTCAAAACGGTTCTGCTACTCAGAAAGTTTGGGAATTAACACATCAAGCTACCCACGGAAGCTTTAAACTAAAGAACAGAGATAAAATTACTCAGGATATTTCTTATGAAGCTTCCGATCAAGATATTCAGAAAGCGATAAAAGACCTTGGTGATATTTCTGCAACCGTAACAAAGATAGCTAATGGTTGGAAAATTGAAAATTCAAGCATTACAGACTTAACCTTTGAAAATATTAATCTCCGCACAGTAGAAGATGTTAACTCAAATAATGTACAGCAACTCATTGGAAATAATGCCGATTTATTTACTAAGGGAAACGCATCGACAAGCATTGAAACTCCTCAAGAAGAGTTGAAAGGATGGACGCTTTCTACAGGAGAAGTTCGCATTCCGCTTTTAGGATTTACACCCGGGCAAACTGCAATTAGAAAAGAAGGACAACTTGCACTTGAAGCTTCTTCTGTTATTCATCCCAATGGTAGATCCATTACTTCAGCAACTGACTTAGACGCATTAGCGAAAAACCTAGAAAACGATGTCAAATTCACACTTCGTCTTGACACTTCAAAGGGTTCAGAAATATATCAAGTAACTGTTAACAAGGAGTTTCTCAATAAGAACAGTGCTGAGTTATTAAGCAATGACGCTAAGTTTGTGAAGCTTGCATTGGAGATAAATGGAATTTTATCTGGCAATAGTACTCATGGTCAATTAAAACTTTTAACAAGTTCTGAAATTCCTAATCTTAAAAACCGTGTTTCCGTAAGTACTTTTAATAAATCTGGAATAGATGTTGGAATTAATGAAACAGGGCTAGCGTTTCAAGTTAAAGATGCAGAAATTCAAAGTATTTCGATATTACCAACAGCACCTAATACCGTAGTGGTAGGTTCCGATGCTGAGGGTAATAGTATGCTCCACAACATTGAAGAGATTAAAGCTAGTAAGGGAGCTAATACTTTTGTCTTTGGTAATGATTGGGGTGAGATTCCGGGTGAAGATTCAGTATTGAAAACGTTAGATAAATATATTACTGGTGGATTGTTTGATGGTTTAGGTACTGCCTATCGTAACAAAAACCGCGAACTAATTATAGACACTAGCGATATGTTCAAAAACCATGAGCTGGTTTTGGACTTCAGAGCAGTTACGGAAGAACTTAATTTCACATTTGAACATGAGGACGGTCACACAAAATTAACAATTAATAGAGAAACTGCGCTCGGAATCCCAATTTACGGTCCTGAATTTACGACTATAGAGTTCGACAAAATTGTTATTACTCATATTGGTGAAAACACGACTGTCTATGGTGGAAGAAGTGCGAATACTTTCGTTATGGATGGCAGCGTTCAGCAGCTAGGAAATGAGTTTAAGGGTAAATTAATTGGTGGTGAAGGTCGTAGTGTTGCGCTTACAGATATTATTTTAGATGACCTATCAATCGCGGGAATCGCTGGACGTGTTAACGATATACTAAATCTTAATTTCATTCCTGACTTAAGCGTGACCAACACCATTGATATTAGTGATGTATCTATTGGTCTGGCTGAAGAAAGTGGCTTCCAAGGACATAGCTTATATAGCGTTGGTATTTTAGGAGATAATCTCCTTCAGTCGGGGGGTCAGTTACTTAATAAAGTGTTGCCAGATAAGTGGGGAAAATTACCTACAGACCGTGCCGAAAATTTACCAGGACTAATATCGGGACAGTTTGAAAACATTGATAATATTACTTACGGGGCTGGTATAAACGTCCTGGTTGGTAGCGATATGTTTAGTAGCCTGATTCCGACCTCACTAAAAGATAAGTCTGAGTTGTGGGATTTTCTGTCTGGTCTTCTAAAAGGTTGGGGTGGTAATGAATTTGCCCTGGGTGGAGCGGGTGATGTTTTCTCTACACCATCTGACATTTTCTCATCGATCAAGGACGGAAGCGGTGGGAAGGGGAAAGCTCGAGATGGCTTATCTACAGCCCTTCAAAGCGCTTTTGGTAACTTAGGAGTCCACGGTTTAGCTGGAATGACTGGTGGTGACACCTACAAATTTGAAGGTATTTGGGGTATTGCCGGAATTGCAGAAATACCAGATCCAGTAGGACTATTTGGAGGAGATACTCTTGATTTTTCTGGAGTTAATGGTGATATAGACATTACAGTTGAAAGTACTGGTGTTAAAGGACTAAATAAAGTTACTGCTATCGCTAGCAATCCCTTTTTCGATTGGATAGGTAAAACTTTAGGTCAAGAAAAAGGTTATAGCATTGTTTATGCTACTGGAATAGAAAATATTGTTGGTAGTGGTGGTACGACAACAGTTAAGTTTAAAGGTGATGCCGAACTTGGCGGTACTATAGCTCCGGCAGATGGTGGTAGCATAGCGTTAGATTACTCCGAATTTAACGGTGGTGATGATGAAAAAGTTGAAGCTGACTTTGGTGCTGGTCGAGATTTTACACTCATACCGGAATGGAGCTTATACGTTTTAGATTTTCCATCTATTGGTTATCAGTATGGTAATGCAGAAGGTTTTTCTCGAAGTAGCGACCTGGAAATTGTAGATATTATCACTGGTCTTTTTAATGTGACTATTGATACCTCTTTCTTTGGCAAAAACTTTGCAGTTTCAAGCGTAAATCAAGTTACAGGTAGTAAATTTGAAGATATATTTACGGGTGCAAGCGGAGACGATACCTTTGTTCTTGGACATGGTGGCTTTGATAAGATTGACGGTAAGGATGATGATAAAAACGCTGACGGTGATAATCCCAATGGTGGACAAAAGATTTTCTTAAACGCTAAAGAAAATTATCAAACAGGAGATTCTGTTTTATTTACTGGATATGAGCAAATGCCTAATAATTCAGGGGTTTTTATTGACCTTAGCAGACAGGATAGTGACAATAATACTGCTGAAGCTTGGAAAATAGCAGAAAAGAATATCAATGATTTACGAGTAGGGGATGCTGAGGAGTTTAGAATTTTCTCTACGGATGAAGATTGGTTATGGTCTACATCAACTCTCAATATTAAAGATGTCGCACAACCAACAATAGCAGAAAATAAAACTTATTCTTCACATGAGGTTGAACTTACATTTTCTGATGATATTACTGTTGACGAAGTATGGAATGTAAGCGTTGCAGGAAAAACATTACAATACACTGTAAGGGAAGGCGATACGATTAATATAATTGCTGATAATCTGTTTGATGAATTACCAGCTGACCTTACCTATATAGCAAATGGTAATACAGTTACTCTTATCCAGAAAAATGGCAGTTTTACTGTTAATACATCAGATTCAAAAATAAGTAATCGCACTATTTCTAACAATTACCAAGCAGCCGAGAAGACATTTGAATTCGGTGATGTTTCATCTCAAAAGCATAAGCTAGAAATAGCTATTGGAGATAATAAATTTAACGCTACAACTTTAGATGATTTAGTCGCTGCCATAAATAATGCTACAAATATTGGTGTTTCTGCAACTAAAGATAGTGACACTAAAATCAAACTAATAGATAGCGATAGTAGTTTCATCTCAGATATTACTCCTACTCTTCATACTGGTGCTGCTGAGATTGAGGATGTTATTCAAAATGCAATTAAGCAAGCAGTCAAATTGAATGGGAATAACTTATCTGTAAGCGAACATAAGGATGTAACTGTATCTGTTTCGGGAGCAGGAACGGAGGATTCTCCTTGGAAAATTGCATTTTCTAACAATGACTTAAAAGAACACCTCAAAATTCATACATTCAATACGTCTTCTGATAAGTTAGCGTCTCTTCAAAATATTGAAAATATTGGTGGTAGTAAAGGTGATGATTGGCTGATTGGGGATGAGAATAGTAATACGTTCATTTTTGATGAAAATTGGCAGGGAACTGATTTTGTTTTTGGTGGTGGTGGTGTTGATACGCTAGACTTCAGCAAATTTGAAGAAGAAAATGATCAAAAGGTTAGCGTATTCACCGAAGGGAATATTACAATTATCAAATCTGATGAGAATAAGGTTATTGCCTTTAATAATGGAAAACTTGAAATTCGACAGCATAGTAGTTCATTTGGTTCTGGGGTAGCTTCATTCTTTAAATTTGGTTCTTCGTTAACTACGGGAGAAGGGGTTTTATTAGTATCTGCAAGTGATGCTATAGCGGATTTAAATGCAGCGACAATTTCCTATGACCAACTAAATCCCATCATTAACGAAGCAATTTCTCGCTGGTCAAATTCATCCCTCGCACAAGATAGCGGTATTAATCTACAAGATATTAATTTCTCTATCGTCGATTTACCTGATAATCAAATTGGTCAAACCATTGACGGTAATATCTTCATTGACGTTAATGCGGCTGGAATCGGCTGGTTTGTTGATTCTACACCTACTGAAGACAGTGAATTTGCAGTTAATAGTCGAACCGCAGATATGGGCAGCGAACCCTACGGTAAACTCGACTTGCTCACGACTGTAATGCACGAATTTGGTCACGTGCTAGGTTTAGCAGATATTACAGATTCAGTTGCTGACTTAATGAATTTTGAATTAGCAACTGGTACCCGTAAGCTAATTCCAGTTGATAACACTAGCGATAGGGTTTTTCTTAGCAAAGCTGATGAAACTTCCGACCAGGAAACTTTACTCAATGGATTAAATGCTTTTGCTGGTTGGGCTGCTAAGTATGGCGATACTTTGCAAAATAGTATTGGTCCTGTGGGTAACTTACCTTTCATTGATACGGCTTTAGATGCAGTTTGGGGACTTACAGGTCAAAAAATCACTGATAATATTAGCGCTGCAATTAAGGATAAAATCGCATCAGTATTTGCCAATCAAGAGGAAGTTACTACTGACGATTTATTAGCGTTGGATGTATTAAGTCCTTCGCTATCGACCGAAATGAAGGAGTTTAAAGCTGATTTGAGGTTGGCAGATTTCCAACAGTCGGTAAATGTAGACTTTAATGGCTCTATATTAGGTGATTTGGGCTTTTTGATTCCCGCAGGTGTGGAGCAGTCTACACCAATTAATCTTAGCGGTAGCATTGATCTAGAATTCACTTTTGGTATCGATGATAATGGTGAGTTTTATATTGAAGACCCCAATTTAGTTGCTCAATTACTCGTCAATCACAAGCAACCGCTTGATTTGGGTTTGAGTTTGGGTCCTGTAGGAATTGGCATTGAAGATGGTAGTATCTTCTTTGATGTAGATTTGGAAATGGGTAAAGAAGGTCGTTACAGCGTTAGCGATTTGGATTCTTTGCTGTTGAGCGCTCCTAAAATTAGCAAGGACAGTACTTATAGTATTGATTTACCGATTAAGCTACAGGGAGCTTTAGGTGGATTCAACGATGATGAAAATCCCGCTTATATCCGCTCCAGCTTTAATACGTTAAGCAATCCCCTACCAATTACCGGCGAGATTACGTTATCTAACTTTTTTGCTAGTATTCCCGCTTTCACTACCACTGAAAATCTCTCAAATCTGCTTGATATCAAGGAAGTTTCTCTGGATGCTCTTTTAGAAGGAATGAAATCTACTTTAGAGCAGACCATTGATAAAGATGGAATTGCTTATAAAGAACTACCCATCTTGGATAAAAGCTTGATGGAAATTTTGGGTTCTGATTCTGCGAATTTCGTTCAAGGAATAGTTGACGCAATTGATACGGTTCAAGATAATCTTACCAATATTCAAAGACTAGAAATTGACCTGAATCAAGAAATAGTTAAGGCTCTGGGTTTTGAATTTGATTTAGATATGGATGGGTTGGATGCTGCTTACGAGAATTTAACGGCGGTTTCCTTTGGTTTGGATGGTGATTCGACTGATCAAGAAATTGCCATTGCAATGGTCAATCAAAATCAGAAGTATCAAGAAGATTTTGAATCGCTCAAACTAGACCGCGATATTTTTAATGCTCATGAAAGCTTAAAAATGTTTAAGTTAGATAAGGATGCATCCAATCAAGATATTGCTTTAGCAATCGCTACAGGTCCGATTATTGAAGGTGTAGAAGTTGATAATACGGAAAATCCCACACTTGAATCTTTTGAATCTTTAAAGAAAGACCGCGATTTGGTTGCTACCGATACCGCACGTCAAGCTGCTCTCGACCGTTTGGCTGCAATGGGATTGGGTAGCAATGCGACGGATGCTGAAATTGAAGCTGCTTTTGATATGTCGTCGCAGATTAGTTTATTTCAGACCATCCGCAATTTCCTTTCAGGAGACTTAATTGATGCAGACTTCAAACAAGAACTTGGTGATGTTTACAATATTGCTATCAGTGCTGCTAAGGGAATGCTGGCTAACTTGGGTTTACCCGAAAATTTCACTGACGAAGCACTCGAATCGCTATTAAACTCTAGCCCTAGTGTTGACCAAGCAAAAGCTGACCGGAATTTAATTGCATCCGCTTCTCAAGCTTGGAAAGATGCTTTAGCTGAATTGGAAAAATATGCCTTAAGTGGAGAATCAACTGATAGTGCGATCGCCGAAGTAATAGTAGACCGAGAACAGCTTCAAAATATTCAACGCAATCGCGATTTTCTTAATACGGCTTTTAATTTGACGAGTATTAGTGCTAGCGATGCTGAAGCTCGTTTGAAAGCACAAATTTTCTTTAATAAGTCTGGGGAAAAAGAAATTGTCTTTGCTCCAACTGATTTTCAAATTGCTCAAAAACTGATTGATGCAGATGAATTTTTCAGTCGCAAGCAAGATAGGAATTTATTAAATGCTTTTGATAGTCAGAAAATCTTCTCTTTGACTTATGAAGACTCGCGTTTGGAAGTTGATTTACAGCTAAGGAAAGACTTTAATTTTAGTCAAGACTTTTCGGTAGATTTAAATACACTTGCCGAACTTCCTGGTGTTAATTCCAGCGTTAAGGATGCTATCAGTACGGTATCAAAGTTTGCCAATATCGAAGGCTCTGGAGATATTAATGTCAATGGTTTCGGTAGTTTCAATTTTGGCTTTGGGTTTGACCTGAGCGATATAACCAAACCGGAGTTGTTTGTTACCGACGATACGGGATTTAGTTTTGATTTAAATATTTATAACGAAAATCCTCTATCGTTTGCAATGGCACTCAAGCAGCCTGCTGAGATTGGCTTGTTTATCGAAAAAGGATCTGTCGATCTTAATTTAGGGGGTCGTTTAGGTCTTGCAACTACTAGCGATGGTCAATATTCGATTACCGAACTAATTAAGGGGGGATTGAGCAATTTAGACGCTTCAGTTTTCGGCTCCGCTGAAATAAATCTACCTTTATATATATTCTCCCGCTCGCTGCCAATGGGAGGAACTACGAAAGACCTTGACGGTGACGGTATCGGAGAGAACGTTCTACATTTAAGTGCGGAACTAGATATAACGGGGATTAGTAATACCAAGTTTATCTTGCCAAATTTAAATCCTCTAGATAACTTAAAAAATCTCAGCTTCCAAGATATTATTGGCGGAGTCAGGCAGGGTATAGAATTTATTGATGATTCTTTACAAGAGCAGGGATTTTATACTAGTAATATTCCAGTGCTTAACCTCTCGCTCCAAGATACTTTTACCTTTATCGATGATTTAACAGCCAAGATAGAATCGGCTGCGGAAAATCCCAACGGTCTGCTTTTAGATGCTGAAACCGCGATAGAAAACGCTTTGGGAATTCGTGACAATAATTCCCTTGCACCGGACGAACAAATATTCTCCCTCACCTTAAGCGAAGATTACTTAGATATTCACTTGGGTTGGGAAGTATTTTTCTCGGAAAAATTTGGCTTTAACCTCGATTTAAACACCTTAAAGCAACTATCGGGTAATGTTGGTGCAGCAGCGCTTGATGCAATTGATTCTTTAGTAGACCTGGAAGCAGGTGGTACTTTAACTTTAGAAGCAATTGCTAAACTTAATTTTGACATCGGTATTGAGCTTAAGAGTCTGCTCAAAGGCGATGTTAATATTTTCTTACGAGATTACGACCAAGCAACGGGTAAAGGTACTTATGCTGAAATCGGTGTTCGTGTTGAAGGAAGCAAACTTGATTTGGACTTTAAAGCTGGCCCAATTAATCTAGGAATTACAAACGGTACTGTTGTACTTGACGGTGACGGAAAGCTTGAAACCAAGGATTATGCGGGTTTATTAGTTGCGATCGATCAAAAAGCTGGTACGCTGCCCGATGATGGACTATTCTACATCGGTAAGGAGTCGGTTAAAGACAACCTACAGGTCAAGCTCACGGGTGGTTTTGATGTTAACTTACCACTACGAATGGAAATAGCTGGTGTGGACATTAACCTGAGTTCGCTGCAAGTGAAGACAAATCCGGTTTACGGCGACCAAGGTTTAGTACAGTTATTCAAGCATCTGGCGAAGTCTGGGGATAGAGGACAGCAAAATCCCTTGATCATGAGCTTCCCAGATATTCGCGGCGAGTTTGAAAAATTAGGCGGCAAGTTTTCACTGCTTGGTTTTAATTAACGACCCATCCTTTATTCTCGATAGCGTTGACATCGCGGTTGGTACGCTACAAGATGTCCTCAGTTCCAACCTTGCTCAGGATATCCCCCTAATTGGCGATAAACTGGGTGATGCAGCTTCCTTCTTGCGTGATATGCGTCTGGGTATTTTGGGCGACTTACGTAAGAAATTGAGCGGTAACGGCAAGGCGATCGAGTATATCCGCGAAACCTTATATAACATTCTTGGTCCTGATAAGCTTAATATTCTCTTAGATACCAACAACGACAAACGCATCTCGATTGATGATGTGATGGTTGGTTGGTACGACAAGCTCGGTAATTTGATGCAAGGCTGGTCAGTTGGTGGAGCTTTACCAACCGGGGCAGATGCGATCCAATTTGATATGGATTTGGGTGGAAGCTTGGTCGGTACGGGTGTAAACTTACCGCTTGACTTTAGTATTCCTGGGTTTAGCCTTGATATAAATGGCGGTTTTGCCCTCGATATTGGCTGGAAATTCGACTTCGGCTTTGGCTTTAGTTTGCAAGATAGTTTTTATCTCGCTACTAATAAAGATGGGAAACAACCTGAGCTGGAAGTTGGTATCAAAGCTTACTTAGACGGTAGCCCCACTGACCCCAATGTAATTACTCCTTTCAGCGGAGAAGGTAAATTGTTGTTCTTCAAAGCAAAAATGCAGGACAACAACCCAGGTGGTAGAGCCAGCGGTATATATGGTGGACTATCCCTCGACCTCAAAGGAGATAGTCGCGGTCGGATGGCGATAGGACGTATGCTATCTGGTCGTGCTAAAGATTTGTTTGGTATCAGCTTTGGAGTAGATACCAAGTTAGATATCGGTATGACCTTGGAAATAGATGGTGCTAAAGGACTGCCGAAAATCGGTGCCGACCTAGAATTTGATTGGAGTTGGAAACTGGGTGAGAAGATGAAAGCTCCTAGTTTCGGTTTGCGGGATATGCGTATCGATATGAGCAGCTTGGTAAGCGACTTCTTAACACCAATTGCTGAGAAAGTCCGCGATGCTCTCAAGCCGATGGAGCCGCTAATTGATGTCTTGGATGAAAAAATAGCTGGTTTAGATAAGCTGATTCCTAATGACCCCACTCTGAAGGGATTAATCAACAAAATCATGGTGTTGAAGGGACGTAAGCCGATCGACTGGAGTTTCATCACCGAAGCCAAGCAAATGCTCAAGTTGGTAGACCAAATAGCCACTTTGAAAACAGGTGAATGGCTGCCTCTGGGTAGCATTATGGGACTGGGTACCAACAATGTACAAACTATAGCAGCAGCTAATCCTCCCCAATCGACGGAAGTTGACCAATTCCTGGCAGCTAATACACGTCAAGCTGGTTCTGTAAATTCGAGTTCTGGAACAAACAAAACGCCTCGCTCTGGCTTCCAGATTATGCCGTACATCAAAGATATCTCCAATTGGAAGAATATTTTAACTGGGGGAAGCGCTAGATTATTTACCTACGAGCTACCTTTACTTGAATTTGCTGCCGACTTTGATGCCCTATTAGCCGTAATTCCTTTGGTACCAACTCCTGCTACTGTCAATGTTTCTGCCAGAGGTAGGTTCTCAGCAAAAGCAGATTTAGGTTTTGGTTACGATACTTCCGGTATTCAAAAAGCAATTAAGTCTAAGAACCCCCTCGATGCTTTTGATGGTTTCTTCCTCACAGACTTTACCATCCCCACCCAGAAAGGTGTAAAACCAAAAGAAAAAGATGAATTTACCGTTGAAGCTGATTTGGGTTTAGAAGCGGCTCTGGCTTTGGGGATTCTGGAAGCAGGACTTGGTGGTGCAATCAAAGTCAAGATGGGAGTTGATTTACAGGATATTTCTAAACCGACGCTGACTAAAGATGAGTTGGGGTTTGTGATCGGTCAAACCTGGGAGAGCGATGGTAAAATTCATCCTTCGGAAATCGCCACAATGTTCAGCTACGACCCCAATAATGACGGTCAAGCTGGTGGTATTAAGAACTTAGCGAATGTCAAGACCGAAGTAGACTTAATAATCAACGCCTTTGTCGCTCTCAATTTATTCGTCGGCAAAACCCGGATATTAGACGCGAAGTTGATTGAAGCTAATTTACTGACCTTAGAATACAACGCACCTAACGTACAGCCTCACTTAGGAAAAGTGGAAAATGGTGTGCTGTACCTCAACAGTGGCAGCCGTTCGGGCTCGCGTAAATATGGCGATACTACAGACAGAAGTGAAACCTTTACTTTATACGGTCAAGGCGACAAAGTTTATGTGGAATTTGAGGATTATTACCAGGAATTTACGGGGGTAACTAAAGTTGTTGCCGATGGTGGTGCTGGTGACGATACCTTCGATGCAACTCGCTTGTTTGGTATTGGTGTAGAAATTACTGGTGGTGCTGGTAAAGATACGATTCTTTTTGGTACTGGTGGTGGTATAGCTGATGGTGGCGACGGGGATGACCTACTTGATGCATCGGTTTCCTGGCTGCTTGATACTAAAGATGCTCGCTTCCAACAGTTCCGTAATTTCAAAGGAGCAACGTTAATCGGTGGCGCTGGCAGAGATAAATTAATTGGTAGTATTGCTAATGATGTGCTGCGCGGTGGCATTGGTATTGATAATATCTCTGGTGGTGGAGGTGATGATACTTACCTATTTGAGGATGACTTTGGACTCGATCGAATCAACGATAGTGAAGGCAACAATACTTTAGATTTCTCTCTAGCTACAAAACAACTCACTGCCACCGTCAACGCTCGTGGTTTTGCTGTTACCCAAGGAGCTGAAAACGAAATTAAGGGGAATTTAACCTTCAACCGTCTGGTTATGGGTGGTGGTAATGACTTGGTAAACATTACCGATTTTGGTAATCGCGAAATCTACATTGACGATAAAGGTGGTAATGATACCTACTTCGTGCGCTTGGGTAGAGCTACAGGTTCCGGGGAAAACGGCATTATCAACCTCAACGATACCGCAGGCGATTTTGATGAGGTAATCGCCGAACAAACGATGAAAGACGCGATCGCGCTGAACCAAAATCAACTCCGCAATGGCCGAGAAGTTCTCAATTATACCAGTAATTTAGGCCGTCTCACCGTGATCGGACGTGCTGGTAAGGTTGATGGCACAAATATTCTCGATTTTGGTGCTAGTATTACGCTGAACAATACTGACAATAATGGTATATCTCGCAATAATAGTACTGATGTTCGCATAGTTGCTGACAAAATTGACTTCCAAAGCCAAATTAACGCCGATGCGATTATTGTTGAAAGTCTCAAGGATATTAATGTTGCTCAGGTTTTAAATGCAGTAGCCAACGGTTATGTAGATTTACGCACCTACGGCGACAAATCGAATATAAGTATTGCCGCCGAGATCAAAGTTTCTACAGGTAGTAGCGAAGACGGTAAAGGCAGCGGTTGGGTACGGATGGTATCCGCAGACGGAGCAATTATCAATACTAATGGCTCGCGGATTATCGGTAGTGACGCTCACTTGATGCTCAAAGCCAAAAACGGGATTGGTAGCGATACTGCTGCTGTATTAACCGAGGTGGGAACGTTAACTGCTGCAACATCGCTCCACGGTAAAGGTGATATTTTCATCGAGGAAGCAGATAGCTTAAAACTCACTAACTTAGAGAAAACGGCAACGGTAGTTAATCAGGGATTTACCTTACCTCAAGTTAGTGTCACACCGATTTGGATGCAGCAAAACCAATGGGTGTCACAACTAAGCGACGATTGGCGCGGTTTGATTACAGATGGCAATGAATCTTATGCTGTAGCTGCTGGAAATGGAAACGCTTCAATTAACCTTTTAGCTCAAGATTCTCTACTCAACTTGGCAAGTGGCAGTATTACCGGACGTACCGAAAATGCAAATATCACTTTAACCGCAGATGATATCAACTTCCGCAGTGGTGCCAATCAAGTCAACGGAATAGGTAATCTTACTATTCAAGCCAATCAGCTCGCTTGGAATTACGTTTTAGGTTCGGCTGCGGAAAATTCTGCGGGTCAAGATTTGAATGATCTGGGTATTGATAATCCCAACATGATGGAACTTTCCAGTCTGGACTTAGCAGCTATCTCTGGAGATTTTGACACCGTAACTATTGGTCGTACCGATGCTGGAAATCAAATGACCATTGGGGATGTAATACAGGGTACTACGGGGAAGATGGTTGAAACACCACGCAATCCACAATCATATCAACCCGAGTTCCGCAACACTAGTATTATCAAAACCGACCATTTAGATATTAGAGGTGACATTCGCGCACCGGGTGAAATTTTCACGGTTGAAGCCCGTACCGTACAAGTTAACTCCCAAAACTTCCACAACCCTAACGGTAAGCCGGATTCTGGTATTACTGCTGCCAACTTGACGATGAATATTAGCGAGCAAATGGTGGTCAGTGGTTGGCTTCGCGGTACTAAAAATGTCAATATTAACGTTCAAGGTAGTACGGGTACTAAAGCTTTAATTAACTACGAAGATGGTGTTAATAGCTTAAGAACGGATATTGGTAGCGATATTACTGTCCTTGAAAGCAATGGTTTAGTTGAGATTAAAGCCAGTGGTAGCATCAAGATTGCTGGATTAGTAGAAGCTAAAGGGATTAATTCGGATATCAAGATAGCGGCTGATACCACAACCACAATCATGGAAGGTGGTGTAGTTGCAGCCCGTGAAGATGAAGGTAATATTTGGATAACTGCTGGTGAAGTGGTAACTGTAGACAGTGGTGGAGCAGTCACCGCAGGCGCTCGTTTTGATGATATTGACGGTAAACCCACCGCAGTTAAAACGGGTGAAGGTGCGGACGTAACGATTATTTCTCCTCATGAACTGGTAATTAAAGGAACCGTCACTAGCAGCGATGAAATGAAATTGATTGCTGGTTCACCTTTAAATAATTACTATGATGACTACTTTAGTAAGTTACCTCAAGATGCAAAAGGAAACGACCACTACCTAAGTGCGATCAAAGAAGACCAATTCGCAATGCTCATTACTGGTACGTTAACCAGTTTGGCGGATGACACAAGGTTAGAATTAATTGCTAAAGATGACATAATTATTCGCGGTAATATTGATGTCCTTGGTAAAAATTCCGACCTCAAGATTAGTACTCCTACTTGGACTTATATCGAAGGCTTACTCAATGTTCAAGACAATATAACTATCTTGGGTGGTTTTGATGCTGAGGGTAACAGCACCAATAAAGCAAACACCGCAGGTTCCAGCGTTTACGTTCACGGTACGGCGAGAATTAACACCAAGCAAGCAGGTAGCAGCATCAATATTAAAGGCGCTCAAGACGTTGATATTTTAGGTGCGGTGGTTGCTGGTGGTACCATTGGCGAAACTGGCGTAACTTGGGCTGGTAACGATTCTACTGTTACCGTTACCGCAGGTCAGCAATTGTTCTTAGATAGCGGTCTGCTGGCATCTAAATCTGTAACCATGAACGGTGGTATTGCGAGTGCAGATGATAATGAAATTGGCTTACTGGTAACAACTGCGGGTGGTGCAACCGCAATGGGCTTAACTTCCGATGGTTCTGGTGGTTTAATCGCCACGAACAATGCCGGAAATATGCAGATGATGGGTACTTTAGTATCTGGTGGTAAATTAAACCAGAAATTTGATAATGACGGTAATTTAATCTCTCAAACCATTGACTGGTCTGGTAACTACGGTGAAATTAAGATTAAGTCTGAAGGTCAAGCCTTTATTGGTGGTAAAACAGTAAATAAACAAGGTGAAGCCATTGAAACTGGTGGTTACTTATTTGCCAATAACCACATTCAAGTTAGTGGTGGAGCGCATAGTTCCGGTACTGGTGCATACATCCAAGCAACCAGTGAATTAGTTACCCATGCTGCAAATGGTTCGATTGAAATTAACGCTGCTCAAGATGCTGATGTTCAAGGTTTATTAGCTCCAGGTGGTGAAGTTACCACGGTTAGAGATAGTAAAGGTTCTTACATGGGTCGCTATGTCACAGATTTCGGTGGTGACTCAACTATCAAAATTACCGCAGAGCATCAAGTCAGAATCGGTCAAACTCTCCGTGCTGGTAAACAAATTGACTTGATTGGCGGAATTGATCCCGAACAGGAAGGAGTCAACCATTCTGGTAAAGGTATGGTGCTTTATGGCTCAACCCAGATTTCAACTTGGCGCGAAAATAGCCAAATTAACTTAAATGCTCCTGGAAGGATTGATATTCTAGCTCCCGCACATACCAACGAAATTGAAGCCAGTGGTTTCTACGAATTAGCAACAGGTGTAGTCAGCAAAGATGTGACTTTAAAACTACGTCTCGATAAAGTTGATTTTGTCATTGAAGCTGATGTTACCCTCCCTGTAAGTGTTACTGCTGATAATACTCAAGTAGCTGAACTAATGGCTGACTTAGATCGGGTGATTAAGGAAGCAACTTGGAAGGTTGTCAGTACTCAAGATGCAAATATTACTTCTGTGGGTGACACCTACAGTGGTTTTGATGATTCTGACATGAAGGTAAAAGTCCGGGAAGGTCGCTTAATGTTGACTAGTTCCTACGAAATTACCTTGCTTCAAGATGGTTCAACTAACGCTGACAAGTTGGGTTTCACTAACCTCACCACTGATTTGACCTCTACTTTGCCTTACACTATCAAAGCCGACCAAATCGGTTCTGTAGTTACTATCGGCGCACCAGAAGGACCAAATGGTAAGCTTTATATTGCTGGTAAAGTATTGGGTTACGAAGCAATTAACCTTAACAGTGGAACATCTCCCGACGGTATTGATATTGACCTCGACTCTACTGGTTTATTAGAAACCCGCGACGGTTCCATTGAAATCAAAGTAGGAACTTTCGGTACGGTTAAAGGGGATATTATTGCTGGTGGTGTTGGTTCGGATATTATCTTAAGTGCTGAAAATACTCTTGAGCTATACGGTAGCTTGACTGCAAACGATGAAGTTCGTATCAGTGCGGGTAAAGAAATAGTAGAAAATCAAATTAGCATTCACACCTTTGGCACCAGTAAAATTGATGCACGTTTAGTTAATATTACTGGTTTGAATGATGTCATAATTGACAGCACAATTGGCGAAGCTAGCGTTGGCATGACCAACATTGATATTGCTGCTACCGAAGGAAATTTAACCTTAGAGAAAACCTCCGGAAAAATTATTACCGATGCTGATGTGACTATGACGGGTAGAAACGTCAGGATTCAAGGGGTATTGCGACATACTCAAGGTGACGGGGACGGAAATACGGTAGAACTATTAATTGCAGCTACCAACAAAGCGACTTTACCAACTGATATTATCAGCCAAGGTACTGTCAAGATTGAAGCTGGTAACAGTATTGAAGCTTATAACGGTCAAATCCTGGTTCAAGGTACGGGAGAAGTTCTCAATATCAGTCAAACTAATACTGGTGGAACAATTAAGTTTGGTCGCACGATATTAGACGGAAACGGTCAGTATCAGCAACAAGGTTTAGATTTAGCTGCTGCGAGCAACGTTACGGTTAGCGGTAGTAAAGTTGATATTGGTTCTGGTGTCCGCATTCTCAGCAGTGCAGATAACAGCACGGTTAACGTCAGCGGTGACGATATTAATATTACTGGTTCGCTCTTAGCTGGTGGATCTCTTCAGGAAAATACCGTAAGTTGGACTGGTAAAGCTGCCGATGTTAATCTCAACGCTACGGATGTGATCACTTTTGGTGGTGCTGGTGTAGAAAACGGTAAAATGGTGACTCGCGGTGGTTCTGCTTGGGCTACTGGTAACGTCAATATGAATGTGGCTGGTGGTGCAAAGGAGCTAGATTTATCGATAAACGAACTCAGTTCCATCAAGAGCGACGCAACCGCAAGGTTTGCAGAAACTGGTACATTAATCTTTGCAGATACCAGCGATAGCAAAATTAATATTACCGCTCAAGCACAAGTTGAAATTGATGGTTTAATTCAAGCCTACGACGATGGCTCAGATATTACGATTGATAGCGCTGGTTTACTGTTAATTAACGGTTATATCAAAGCAGATGATACTCTTACCGTTGACGGTGGTACAAACACTCAAGGTTACGGATTAATGCTGACACCGTTAATCTACCGCGATTCTCAACAACGTTTGGTTAACAGTTCCGGTTTCTACATTAATAATCAAGGTGAATATGTTGACGAGCAAAGTGTCAAATTAGCTGTAGGTGCTGCACCTGTTTCTAGTTCCGAAGATGTCAAAAATCTGGCTCGCGTAAGTGGTGGTACCTTAGAAACAGCATTTGGTGGCAATATTAATATCTCCGCTGAAGCTGGTATTGTCTTAAGCGGTCAAGTTTCTCCCTTTAACAGTAATGGTGTGAATGCGGAAAAAATCACCATAATTAGTGAAAACAATGCGGGAGATGTGTTTATTGACAACGCAATTGGAGCGCGGAGTCAGGTAATTATCAAAGGTCGCAACCTCTATCTACTTGATTATCAAGAAACCGAACGTCTCAATTCAGTACGTCCCAATAATGCTTTAATTCAAACCTACGGTGGTAGCGCTGCAACCACTGACCCCAGCATTCAAATTCACGGTACTGGTGAAGTAATTATTGCTAAGAGTAAATCACCTCTCACTCGTGCTTTAGTTGACTCCCATAGAGATATTGAAGTAGTTGCTGATTCTCTGTGGATACAAGGTTATTTACAAAATGCTAATAATGGGGACATTGGGATTAATGTAGTTAGTTTGGCTATGGTAAATGGTTTAGTCGCCGCAGACGGTAATCTCAGAATTCGAGCCGGAATTAATTCTAATTGGAATTTAACCACTTTAAGAGGTAATATTACTCGCTCTCAACTCAAAGGTGGTGATATTTTTATTAACGGTACGGGTAGTTTAACAGCTAAAGATACCGCGACTCTTCTAGCTGGTGGTAAAGTTACGATTGACGCTGATTCTGCTTTGGGTGACGGAACCAAAGGTATAGCGATACCCTTTATTAACCAAAAAGCAATTACCGTCCCCGTCGTCACCGGAACCAAGCAGGTTGCTGATGGAACAATTGAAGTTGAATTAGTCAACTGGATAAAAACTACCGTTACTGAACAAGTAGGAGTTGACCAAGTTAAGGTGGGTAACGAGTTCTTTACGATGGATGTGAATCTCAGTCAAGATAGTTACTGGAATCCCACCACAAAACAAGAGCGAGAATGGTTTGTTAATAAGGTTGATTACAATACTTCTGATATTACCAATTGGTCGGCAAGTAAGTATCTAACCAGTAACAAATGGGCTTATACAAACGCTCAAGGAATTAGAATTGAAACTGATATTCCAAATGTGAATCATAGTTTCAATGAATTGAATGACGAGCAGAGAAATGTTGTTCTAGAACATTTGGGTTACTTCAAACTCTATGATTTTGGTTATAGCAACGCTAAAGTTGAAAAGACAATCAACGGTAATCCTACTTCTAACTCGGTTTACTGGAACTTAGGTGAAACTAACGAATCTTTTGAAATGGATTCTGTTGACGGAGTAAGTTACCGCAAAGAATTCATTGGTGGAAAGGATTATAAATTAAGTGCAGAAACGGGTTTCTACAACTCTTACAATGTGGCTATTAATCCGAATAATATTGCCACTAATATTATCAATATTGGAGTAGATGGTTGGGATGAGAAATACATTCGTACCCCAATTGGGATTTCTGCTGATTTGGCAGCAATACTCAGAACCGTTTCTCAAGGTGAAGCGAAGTTATTAAATGACAATAATAAGAATAACTTTAATCAGCTTGTAGCTAATAGCCATAACCCCTTACATCAGTGGATAACTCAAGGTAGTGTTTCTTCTCCAACAGGTGAATATGTTGGCTATCAGTGGGATGTAGCAGATGTCAACTATACTCAAAGAGCATCAAATTACTATTATCCAAATGATGGCTATCCTGGTGGCTATAATAATCCTCATGACTATCAAGAAGATGGAGAAGCTTATTGGGATGTAAACTACGTAAACAATAGCGGTATAAGATTCTTTAATGTAAATGAGCGCAGCACTGTCAATTTAGGCATAAATCCTGAGTGGAATAGCGGTAACAAAACATCAAATCCAGTAGATGCTCTTTATCAAAGCGGTCGTTATACCAACCACATTACAGCTTACAACCAATATGTAACGACCTTAAGAGATAACACATCATCTTTCAGTCAAAACTCTTCAAGTCCTAGAAGCAATCAATTTGGCTTTGAATTTAAATATTGGAGTGACTGGTTCAACATCGGTGGTTATTGGATGGATAATGATGATGGTTCTGGTATGAGTTATGGTGAGGAAGAAGATGTACCAAGATGGGATTGGACGGATCTGAATCAAAATCATAAAAATATCATGGATGATGTATTTGCTGGTCCGAATGATGTTTCAGGTGATAACCCCAACAATGATGGTTGGGATACCGTCTCAATAGACCAGAATAATTTCGCTCGATGGGAGCAAGAGTATCAGTGGATACAAACAAAGAGCGAATATACGACACAGTTTGGTGGTGATGATATAGGGGGCTTTGTTCGAGGACGCAAAAGGTATACTCAGACAATTAACCAAGACTGGAATGACTATCAATACCACTGGATTTCTCGTCATAAACCTATCTACGACAAACGCCAACAATTATCCTATCAATGGGTAAGCCAAGAACAAGATATATATGACGGTCGTCCTCGCTACGAAACCCGCGAAATTCAAGTTAAGGATGTCAGCGTTAAAACCGAAAATAAATTCCGCACAGAAAACATCACTGAAAATCAAACTATCTGGGTAACGGAACGAGTTACATCTGGTGAGCAAAAGGCTTTCGGTGAATTTGCTGGTAACTCAATTAGCGCTACTAACGGCATTATCATCAATGCAGCCAATGAAATCAGCATTACTGGTAAACTTGAGTCTAGCGGAAGCAACGGTAATATTAGTATTACCAGTTTGAGCGAAGTAAATATTAAAGGAAAACTCCCCGAAGGAAGTAACTCCAGCAATACTTTAGCCGCTTCATCTGTAATTTCTACCCAAAATAACCTCAACATCATAGGTAGCAGCGTTAATGTCCTTGATTCCAGCGAATTACTAGCTAACAGCAACAGCGGACAAGTTAACCTCAGAAGCACTTCCGCTACTGGTGATATCAACTTTGCAGGTGTAATTAATGCAGGTACAGCAGCAACATCCGGTACTCAGGTACAGTTCAATGCAGGAAATGACCTGAATCTTACAGGTTTAGTTAATGTCGGTAACGGAATAGTCGCTCGTGCTGGTCAAGTTGGTGGCAATGGTAATATTACTGGGAATGAATTAACTTACCTGCAAACTGGTGTAAACGGTAGTATCACCATGAGAGCGGGTACAAATAGCGGTGATATTAACCTACCTTCAGCTTGGTTAACCACAGCTAAAATTACTGTAACCGCATCCACTGGAAGCATTAACAACTATAAATTTAATAATGGCGAAAATGACGATATCAAACATGGGTTAATCACTGCTGATACGGTGAACTTCACAGCAAAATCTGGTGTTAGTGCTAACTTGCAAGCCACAATTCTAAATGTCAGCAATACCAGCGCAGGTAATATTGACCTCACCGTTGCTCAAAAAGCAACCAGCGATATTTTAGCCACCGTCACCAATAACAATGGCAACATAAATATCAATTCGATTAGCAATATTCGTTTAAAAAATGTCACTGCTCTTACTACTGGCAATGATATTAATGTAGTCGCTGCGGGTAACATTACCGTTGACCGAGTAAAAGCTCCAAACAATCTTGCTCTACAAACGAATGCTTCCCTAACGCTCGATCTAGATGTAGCAAATGCTCTCTGGGCAGGTAGTTTAATTACTTTATCCGCTGACAGAATTACTACAAACAATAAAAATCGAATTGAGTCAGCGAATTTAAATATCACCACAATTAACGGTAAGGTTAACCTTTATACCAAAGTCAGCAACCTCAAGTTATCCGCTGGTGGTGTGGGAGATGTGAAAGTTGATAACGTTGCGGATAACCTGGATATTTCCACAGCAGAAATTAATGATGGTAACTTGACGCTGAATACAACTGGTTCGCTGAATGCAAATCTAATTAAATTGATTACCACTCAACCGCGCACCTTTAACATTACCTCCGGTCAAGATATGACTATCGGAGTAATTAGTGCTGGTTTGTACAGTGAGTATGACGATAACGGTAACTTAATTGGTTACAGTCAAGTTAATCTTACTTCTGTGAATGGTGCGATTGTCGGAATTGAACCCAACGATCGCAAAGCTGATGTGATAGCGAAGAAAATCACCAGTAATTCTGGCAAAACTGTCAACTTTGAAACCGCACAAGAAACCACTGGACTATCCGCGATCGCGAAAACTGGCGATATCATGATCGAGAGACTCAGCGAAAAAGATGCTAAAACTCTTGTCTTGGGTGACTTGATTGCTATGCAGGGTAATGTCAAAGTTGTTACTTCGGGTGATTTGATTGCCACTACTAGAATTGAATCGGCGATTAAAGGTAGCATCGAACTGACAAGCAAAACTGGGGATATTGTTGTCACCACTTCTAATACCGTTCCTAATGATAAATTACTCAAGAGTGATATTCTCAAATTACGAGCAACCGGAAAGATCACGATTGACGATGCAGTCACTTTACAAGGAACGACGCTCTTAGAACTTGCTTACGGTGAAAGCGGGATTGTTCAAGGTTCCGTCCAGTTACCTAAAATCAAAACCAAGGAATTAACACTAGAATTAGGTTCCGGTAGTATTATTGTCTCTCCAGAAACCTTTGTTGATGCGAATGGTAAACCTCTTTCTTTAGCACAAGTTAATTTGGTAGCTCGCGGTAACTTAATTACTGAAGGTACTTTAGTCGGATACTATCAGTACAAAGATGTCAATACAAAAGCAACTTATTACTTAGATACCGCAGACTTAGCCGAAGGTACAAAGGTTTATCGCGAATCCGGTGGTAATTTAACGGCTTTGACTGCTGCTGAGGTGGAAAGCTTGAGACTAGCTCCGGTACTCAATACCATCAGCTATCAAAAAATTGAAGAAATGAGCGGTCGTTATGTCTTTAATGGTAAAGATAACCGCGAATACTATATTGATGGTTTTGATTTGGGGAATCGCGCTAATCTCAATGTAATTCCTGATAATATTACGGTTTACACCCGTCAAAATGCTCAAGGACTTTACGCTTACACAGTTATAAATCCAACGGAAACTATAAACAATGCCATAGTTGGTTACAAAGTAGTTTACTCCACGGAATCCGACTACAAGAAATTTATCGCTCAAAATCCCCAGTACAAAGATGTCCAAATTAAGTTTACTGCGGTTACAGATTATCAATCCTTGAATTTGCAAGCCAGAATGATCGAGGAATTAGCTGGTGGGATTCAGCTAGTAACTCCATCGGGAATCTTGAAAAACGCAAATAACGAACGCAACGGTTTCCCGATGTTGGCAAGCTCAATTACTTTGAAGGCACAACGGGATTTAGGCAATATCAGCTTCAAGGATATCAAAGGAACTAATGTAGAAATTGTCAGCGGTGATAGTCTCGATTTGACCACAGCACCCATTGTCAGCGGAAACCTGAAGATATCTTCTCAAGGTTACTTCGATAACCAAGGTAACTTTATCGGTGGTCGAATTACTACTGGTAAGCAAGAAGTAATTATTGATAATGTAATTACCGAACAAGACGTTATTCTCAAAGCTTCTAATTTAGAACTCGCAGCTTTGAGCGGTATTGATATTAAAACCGATGTTCGACAGTTACAAGCAACGGTTACGAACAAAGGTGATATTACGATTGCTGAAGCTAATGCGATTATCTTGAGTGATGTTTCGGTTAAGCAAGGTAACTTGACAATTTCCACCGTTGACGCTAATGCAGTCATGACCATCGGTAAAGTGGAAGCAGGTAAACAAGTCAGCATTACCACCGGACAAATCAACAGTGCAGCTAGCGATGGGATTGTTGACCTTAGCGGTGAAAGTTTAGCTATCAAAGTTACCAGAGGTATCGGTAGCAGCAGTAGATTACTCGAAACCTCCGTTAAAAATGTCAGCGTCGAAGCAGGAACGGTGGTCAACCTGAGTAACTACGGTGAATTGACTGTAGATAGTATAAACGCTGGCGGTGGTGTCCGAGTAGAAACCCATAGTCCATTAACTATTGCAGGTGCAATTAATGCAGGTTCTACAATTCGCTTACAGTCTGGGGATTCCGCTGATGCAGGTGATGATTTAAGGATTAAAGCTAATCTGAACGCAACCCAAGGTAATATTATTCTCTATTCCGGCGATCACATCACCGTTGCTGAAAACGTCTCAATTGTAACGCCAGGTCAAATCATCATCCAAGGTGACTTTGATAACAAAGATGTGGGTATTGGTAGTACGATTACTTTAAGCGGTACCCTCAACAGTAATGGGGTAACGATTAACAGCGGTGACGATCGCGATACAATCACCATTAACGGCAGTATTCTCAACTATGGGGCGAATAGTATCACCACTGTAATTAGGACAGGAAAGGGTGATGATATGATTAATTTGGGCGATCAAAACAAAACCCTCAACAGTATTGCAGGTGCGATAAATATCAATACTAGCGATGATTTTGATACCTTAAACATCGAAAACAGCGGTAATCCATTAAGCAACAACCTGAAAGTAACCATAAATAAAATCTCCGGTTTAGCGGGAATGACTGGTGATATTACTTATGCCAATGTGGAAAAAATTAACATTAACCTGGGTTCGGGTGATAACTTACTAGATATCGCTTCCGATATCACCACTGATGTAAACGTCAATTCTGGTACCGGACAAAACGCCATCTTGATGGACTACTCCAACAAAACAAGAGCATTTGACTTGGTACTTGATAACAGTGAAATTACAGGGTTCACTGGTGCGGGCAATTTAAAATATACTAATTTCCAAGCAATTCAACTTAATTTGGGTACAGGTAATGACAAGTTTACGATCAAAGACACCAGCTTTACTCAGAAAATAACTGTAGATGCAGGTGGAGGTAACAACCAATTAATTGTTGACATTGGTGAAGAAACCAACAGCCGGAATGAAACCGTTACCATAAATCAAAATAATATTACTGGTTTAGGACTCGATCAACGCTTCAAATATGCAAATATGCAGCAAATCGATGTCCAGATGGGTTCGGGAGCGGATAATATTAATTTGGTCAATGATTACACTGGCAAACTCAACTTCAATACCGGACTTGGTAACGATACTTTAACCTTAGAAAAAACCCTAGGAATTACCCAGATTGGCACCCAAGAAGGAGAAGATACAGTCATGATCAAAACCATTGCTGCAAATACTACAGTTAATACTGGTGCAGGTAATGACACGATTATAGTTGGCAGCGATCTCAATACCGTTGATAATATTGCAGCCTTACTCACAATCAGCGGTGGTGAAGACAAAGATTATCTGATAGTCAATGATGGTGACGATACCGACAATAACACAGCTACCTTGACTAGCAATAGTCTTAGGGGTTTGGACATGGTAGCAGGTATCAATTACAGCGGACTGGAAATCATCGATATACTCATGGGTTCCGGTGACGATCTAATTGATGTGGAAAGTACCCACAAAGGAATCAGCTACATATCTACAGGTGCAGGTAAAGATATTGCTAATATCAAAACCATTGCGGGTGAAACCAACGTTAAACTTGGTGCTGACGACGACACGATTAACGTTGGCGCACGCAATCAAAAACTTGATAATATTGCTGCTACTTTAATTGTTTCGGGTGGTAGTGGTAACGATAGCCTTAATGTTGATGATTCTGGGGATAACCAAGATAACACAGCCATTCTTTACGACACCTTACTGACTGGTTTGGGAATGAATGGGAAAATCGATTACGGTAGCTTTGAAAATCTAGATATTAAGTTCGGTTCCGGTAGCGATATCCTCAGTATTAATAGTACTCACCAACAAGCAACTACCATTAGTATGGGTATCGGCTCCGATAAAGTGATTGTCGAAAGTATTGCAGCAGCAACTGCTATCGATCTAGGTGAAAATAATGATACAATCATCGCCGGTAATTTAAACCAAGTAGTTGATAATATCTCGGCAACCTTAACGGTTACGGGTGGTACAGGTAGCGATGCCATAATTATCGACGATTCAGGCGATACTCAAGACAACACCGCGATTGTTAGGGCTACACGAGTAACTGGCTTGGGGATGAATGGAGAAATCGATTACCAAGACTTTGAAAGCTTAGATGTAATGCTGGGTTCGGGTAGCGATATTCTCAGCATCGAAAGCACTCACCAAAATCTAACTTATATTTCCACTGGAGCGGGTAGCGATACCGTCAACGTCGAAACTATCTCCGGGAAAACCAACGTTAAGTTCGGTACAGGTGACGATAACTTGAATATTGGAGACATTAACCAATTAGTTGCAGGTATTTCTACAACGCTAATTGTCTCCGGTGGTTTGGGCTACGATAACTTGAATATAGATGATTCCGGGGATAATCAAGATCGTACAGCTATTATTTATGACACCTTAATTACTGGTTTAGGAATGAATGGTGAAATTGATTATGGTAGCTTTGAAAACTTAAATATTAATCTTGGTTCCGGTAGCGATATTGTAAGTGTTGCAGATACCCATCAACAAAACACCAATATTAATACGGGTGCAGGTAACGATACCGTCAACGTCGAAAAAATCTCCGGGAAAACCAACATTAAGTTGGGTATTGGTGACGATATGTTAAATGTGGGTAACATTAATCAACAAGTTGATGATATCGGAGCAGCCCTAATTGTCTCCGGTGGTTCTGGTTTTGATCGACTCAACGTTGATGATTCTGGGGATAATAAAGATAGTACAGCTACGATTTACGACACCTTAATTGTTGGTTTGGGAATGAACGGCGAAATTGACTACGGTAGCTTTGAGGAATTAAATATTAATTTGGGTTCTGCAAATGATATCCTCAGTATCGCAGGTACCCATCAGCAAACTACGAATATCAATACAGGTATTGGTAGCGATACAGTCAATGTGGAAAGTATTTCCGGTAAAACCAGCATCGAACTTGGTACTGACGATGACACAGTAAATGTTAGTGATATCAATCAAAAATTAGATTATATCTACGCACCGCTAGTTGTTTCCGGTGGAATCGGTAACGATATTCTCAATATTGATGATTCCGGGGATACACAAAGCAATACCGCGATTATCAAGAGTAACTTAATTACTGGCTTAGGTATGAATGGCGAAATCAATTACAGTAACCTTGAAAAAGTTAAAATCTGGCTTGGCTCCAATCAAGATATAATCGCCATTGAATCAATATCCGTAGACACCGAAATATTTACAGGCTTGAATCAAGACTCTATAATTATCGACGACTTTAGTCTACTTTCCGCTCAACTGATAGTTGATCATCAACGCAAGAAGGCATCACCGTAGTCGCAATATGGTTCGGTTAAGGTTTAAGCTGTATTGATTACAGAGAAGGTAAGTGTTTCAATTTTAGTTCCTTTCCCCTTATGTATTGGTTTCTTGGAGGGAAATTTAGCTCTGGTTTTTTTAACCACTCGCGGGTTACTTAGACAACAATTGTGGCATTTACAACATAACTTCCAGTTAGAATTAGGGTATAAAAAGGTAGTAAAAACAAATGCACCAGTGCGACTTGATGCTGAAGTTGGATTTAAGCTGCATAGTTTGGGGTTAGTAAAACTTTCAGGTAATGATTGTCTTCCTAGGTGCGATTTGTATCGTTATTATTTCCGCGAGCGTTTGGGGTAAATTATGTTGAACCAATATATATTTTCCGGAAGTTTACCAGAAAACGCTAGCACCTATGTGACGCGGGAAGCTGACAAGGAATTATATGATTCCCTGATAGCAGGGAAGTTTTGTTATGTTTTAAACTCCAGACAATCAGGGAAATCTAGCATCCGGGTACGCACGATGCGACGGTTGCGCGATGCTGGGGTAGAATGTACTGCGATCGATTTATCTGCGGGTGGTGTACAAAATGTCACACCGGAACAGTGGTATGTGGATTTAATCGATCATTTAATAGAAAGTTTTGCTTTAGATGTAGATTTAGTTGAGTGGTGGGCAAAGAATCAATTACATTCAGAAGTAACAAGATTTCGGAAGTTTATTGAAGAGGTTTTGTTAGTTGAAGTTAAAGAAAATATTGTTATTTTTATTGATGAAATTGATAGTGTTCTCAGTTTGAAGTTTCCCACGGATGACTTTTTTGCTTTAATTCGGGCTTGTCATAATCAACGGGTTGATAATCCGGAATACAATCGCCTGACTTTTTGTTTATTGGGGGTAGCTTCACCGAGTAATTTAATTAAAGATAAGCAACGCACACCTTTTAATATTGGTAAAGCAATTAATCTCAAAGGTTTCCAATTGCATGAGGTGGAACCTTTAAGAAAGGGATTAGAGGGTAAATTTGCTGAACCCCAAACAGTGATGCAGGAGATATTAAATTGGACGGGAGGACAACCATTTTTGACGCAAAAATTGTGTCAATTTATGGTGGAAGAGTCGGAGAAAGATAATCCTAGTTCCGTTGAGCAGGTAGCGAGAGCAAGGATAATTGAAAATTGGGAATTGCAGGATGAACCGGAGCATTTACGGATGATTCGCAGCCGAATTTTACGGGATGAAGAACGGGCTGGATATTTATTAGATTTGTATCAGCAAATTCGTTCTCATGGAGAAGTGGTAAATAATGATAGTGCGGAACAAAGCGAGTTATTATTATCGGGTTTAGTTGGAAAGCAGCAGGATAAAATAAGGGTTTATAATCTTATTTATCAAGAAGTTTTTAATCTAAATTGGGTTGAAGGTGAATTAAAAAAATTGCGTCCCTATTCGGAATCTTTTAGAGCTTGGGTTGCTTATGGGTTTGTTGATGAATCTCGACTTTTGCGAGGGAATGCGCTGAAAGATGCGGAAGAATGGGGGAAGGATAAAAATTTAAGTTATCAAGATAGGCAGTTTTTAGCTGCTAGTAAGGAGAAGGAAATTCAGGAGGAAATTGCTGCTCAGGAAAAAGAAGCACAATTGGAGCGGGAGAGGAAAGATAGGGAAGCGACGGAGCAGAGAAATAAGGCACTAGCTGAGGCTAATAGGAAAGCGAGAAAGAACATTAGTGTAGGAAGTTTTATTTTAATTTTTACATTATTGCTAACAGGAATTTTAGGAATTAAAGCTGCGTTGACAGCCAAGGAAGTTGTACAAAATAACGAAACAGCGATTTTTTAAGATTTGTGTCTAAAGGAATTTCTACGAATTCATAAGCATAAAGGATTTCGATACCTAGCACTGTCCGGTCATAGCAGTTTGCGGTCACAAATTTTTCTACCACCTCCGGTGATAGGTTCTAAAATTTGAAATTAATGGGGCATTGATAAGAGCAACGTGGTAGGTTAGAGTCGCAAACTATAAGGTGACTGGTCTATTGTGGCAAAAGATCGTTTTCATGAAGTTGTAAAAAACGCTCTAATAGACATCTCCGAAAACAACCAAAGTCTTACTATAACTACCTTTTAAATTGCGATAGCGAAGCGCTGCAAGCAGAACGCCCAATAGCAAAGATAGCGGGTTTCTACGCAAAAATAGGCATTAGATACAGTTACTATTGATAATTAGCGAAAAGATAGAATCTATTTTAAATAATTTATTTTTGGTATATACAATTTTCTCATAACTAAAAAATAAATGTACCAATTCGGAGTCTAACGAGTCCGCAAATAGTTATTATTATCTTTTCATACTTACGTGAATTTAACCTAAATCTTTCTTTAACTACTCTAAATACCTTTACTAAACGAATTAAATGTTCTACAAAAATTCGTTCAGATGCTAACTCTTTATTCTTCTGCTTTTCTTCAACAGTTAATTCTTTATTTATAGGTTTTTTCTTGGGTGTTTTAATTGATTTTCCTCCCTGATATGCCTTGTCGCCATGAAATTTTTGTTTTGGATCAAAACCTTTCTGACTTTCATTGAATATACTTATATCACTTTTCGGTCCAGGTTTGTCAGAAACGTACTTTTACTTCCTTAGCAGATAAGATGTATTTCCTGTGCGAATTGGCTTGGGAAATGCTTTCTACGGAACAGATGAGTTTGAATTATCGCTTGTTTCCCGATCGGATTCGACGGTTATTCGGTTCCGTAGTGCAGGAAGAAAAAGATAAAGAGACATTTGGGCGATCGCCTTTGACGAAAGCGGTGATGGATTTGATTTTAGGGATGATTAATAAAGAAAGTGGTGTTGAGAAGTTATTAGAAGTTATTGAAGCAACAAAAGGGAAGAGTGAAACGGAGGTTAGTTATGTTGGGGGGAATGCGGCGACGGTTTTAGTGAAGAGAGCTCTTGCAAAAGTTTTTTGTGGTATGATAAAAGGCTTTGTGATTTTTATTGATGTGTAGGCCACGTGCAGCAGCCTCCGCGATCGCCACTTCGTGATATGTGCCATACGCTATTGATTAACCTGCCTTGATATTAAAACTTTTACAAAATTATTTTATGATCAAAAAAGTGTTTAATATTTAATTAACTCAAATGAAATACTGGCAAGCAATAAAATTACCATCCGCTGAATTTAAACGTGTGAGAGGAGTTAAAAAAAACTTTTAACTTGATGGTTCGCATCGTTAAATCTAAGGAAAAAGAAAAAATAAAATGTGGTCGTCCTTCAAAATTAAAAATTGAAGACCAAATTTTATTAACTCTTCAATATTTAAGAGAATATAGAACTTATTATCATATAGGAAAAGACTGGAAGATTTCAGAATCAAATACGTGCCGTATTGTCTTAAAAATTGAAAATATCTTAATTAAATCTAAAAAATTTAGCTTACCAGGTAAGAAAAAATTGTTAGATTCATCTCTTGATGAAGACTTAATTTTAATGGATATAATGGAAAGTCCCATTGAACGACCTAAAAAACATCAAAAAAGATTTTATAGTGGTAAAAGAACATACATTAAAAACACAAGTAGTATTTGGAGGAAAAACTAATATAATTATGTGTTTAGCACATTGCAAAGGGAAGACTCATGATTTCAATTTGTTCAAAAATAGTGATGTAAAATTCCATAAATTACTTCAAGTAATAGCTGATAAGGGGTATCAAGGAATTGCTAAACTTCATAATTTAAGTCAAACTCCTATTAAAAAGCCACGCGGTGGAAAATTAACCAAGTCTCAGAAGAAATATAATCGAGAACTTAACCGGTTGAGAATTACAGTTGAACATGTTAATCGTCGGTTAAAAAATTTTTAAAATCTTATCTTATCCCTATAGAAATCGTCACCGCAGATTTGGTTTAAGAGCTAATTTAATTGCTGGTATTTATAATTACGAATTAGCCGCATAAATAGAGGAGTTATGCCTCTTCGAGGCACGCTGAACCGCACTTCGTGAACGCTAACAGCAGAGTTATAAAGCAGTTAAATTGAATCATGTCAATGCCGTAAGGCTCTTCTTCAAAGAAATCATATTGCCTATGCGATGTTAATCTGGTTTAGACTTAAAAAATTTGCGATTAAAAGCAGGTGAAACTGGTTTATAAAATTAAGCATAATTTACTTTTAAATTATTTAATTGAGCAGCTAAAACGTCCAGATATTTCTATGTTTTCTGTATAGTTTTTGGGCGCTCGGCACGCTTCGCGTGCCATTGCTTGTGACAGTTGCGTAAGTCCAGAATCAAAACAGCCTTTTACTATATCACAAAATATTTTTGCAAGAGGTCTATTGTTTACGAGATGCCATTGAACACGTCTTGCATTTTGCATCCTAACCGCCTTGGCGGTTGCTATAGTTCTCCAATGTATTCTGCCCGTACCTTCGCCGCGACTTCTTCGAGTAGTAAGCTGCTACGCAGCTTGATTGTATAATACAAAAATCAGTAAAGGGTGCGAACGCCAGCCAGTATGCCAGCAAAAAACCATCTTTCTCAAGAGCAGAAGGAACGACTGCTAAAAACACTAAAAGAACATGAAAACTCTTATGTTAGAGAAAAAATATTAATTTTATTATTGATAAATGATGGAAAAACCTATCAAGAAATTAGTGATTTTTTAAATATCGCATATACAACTGTAGCATACTGGGCAGTTCATGGCGACCCAGATAATTTGAACAGTTTTTTAGATGGAAGAAGAGAAGGTAATTTTCACAAGGCGACTAAAGAATATGAGGACTTGTTATTAGAAATAGTTGGTAAAGAACCAGCAGAATATGGATATGAATTTGGTCGATGGACATCTGCCCGATTAGCAACATATCTAGAAAAGATCACAGGAATTAAGTTAAGTGGTTCTCAAATAAGGAGAATATTATCAAGAAAAAAGTTCGTTTACCTTTGGGCAAAGTATAGCCTGGAGGATAAACAAAATCCTGAGAAGCGCAAGATGTTTAAAGAGAAATTATCCGAATATTTAAAAATAACAAAAGAGACCCCAGCACTTTTACAGGTATGGTTTTGGGACGAAAGTGGTTTCAGTTTAAGAGTTATAAGAAGGAAAACTTGGGGAAGAAAAGGTCGTAGAAAAAAAGTGACTGGACAACGGAGAAGAGGTAGAGTAAATATAATGGGAGGTTTACGCTATCACGATAAAAAAAGAATAAATTTTGTCATCAAAAAAGGAAATGCGGATATATTTTATGAACAACTGAGTCTTTTATATAACTTATGCAGGCAAGAATGGATAGAGCAGGGAAATGAAATTGATTTTTTTAATGATTGTGCAGCTAAGATAGTGATTATTTTAGATAATGCTAGTTTCCATAAAAGAAAAGATATCATAGAAAAAATTGAGAAAGAAATGCCAAACATTATTCTGGAATTCTTGCCACCATATAGTCCAGATTATAATTTAATTGAATTAGTTTGGCACTCGGCAAAAGAATATATAGCTCATAGGTTATTTGAATCCGTGGAGCAGTTAGAAGAATTGTTAAATAAACTCCTTAACCAAGGAGGACTTGTTATTAAGTGGGACCGTAAGATTAAAAATAAAGGTAACGCTGTTTATTCAATTTAGCTGCGTAGCAGCTTAGCAGTTCTCAAGCATCTTCAAATTTATCACCCAGCAATATCACCCCCTTATCTTCATCTTTGAATACGGATTCCTCTCCGGTAAGAAGTGAAGCACAATTGTCTAATGCATTAATCACAGAAGCTCAACTTTCTACTGCATCTGGTTTTGGCAAAGACCCGCGTGCTTTCTACCGTTACGTCTTGGCTAATGGAAGTGAAATTACAGGACGTACAAACGAGAAAGGTAAATATAGTACGGTATTACCACCTAACACAGACTTTAATCTTTTCATATATAGTCCTCGTACCAATAAATTTGAAATTATTTCTGGTACATCAGGTGCAAGCGGTACTTCAACTGAACGTACAACAACTCTTTCTCAGGTCGGTGGTCCACATGCAGATGGTGATGGTATCCCTGACTTTGGTGAGTTTACCATTGGTACAGATTACGAAAAAATTGACACCGACAATGACCGAATATCTGATGCAGCCGAAATCGAACAAGGACTAGACCCACTAGGAGGTCAAGCTTTCCCCACCGGAATCATTTCCAGCCTACCCCTACGTGGAGAAGCAAAAGCCATTGTACTAGAAGGCTCAATCCAAGACTCCCAAGGACAAACCGCCTACATCGCCACAGGCTCCTACGGACTTGCCATAGTCGATACCTCCGACTTTGACAACCCCATTATCCTCGGTCAACTCGACTTACCTGGGGGTGACGCTACCGACGTTGCAGTAGACACAAACCTCCAAATCGCCGCAGTTGCAACCAATACAGGCGCTTTAAAATTGGTAGACGTATCCGACCCCATGCTACCAAAGGTAGAACAAACCATTAATATTCCTGCAAATCAAGTAGAAATCGTTAACGGTATCGCTTACGCAACAGTTGGAACTTTAATGTACGCCATTGACCTAACAACTGGTGAAGAACTACAACAATTAAACCTTGGTGGTTCCGGTACAGTTACAGGTATGGCTCGTGAAGGAGAAAAACTTTACACTTATGTCAGTGGTTCTGACACCTTCTCTGTAATTGATATTAGTGACGAAACCCAAGCCAATATTCTTGGTCAGCTAAGAGTTTCCGTTGCTTCAAGAGATGTAGGTGTTTTTGCTGCCAACGGCATTGCTTACCTAGCTGGTAGTGGATTACGCACTATTGACGTTTCTGACCCAACCAATCCTACATTAATAAACGGTGCAGACAACTTCTTTACCGCTCGTGATTTAGCACTTAACGGCTCAGGTTTAGCTTTGGTTGCAACAGAAAACCAAGGTGTGGGAATTTATGATGTCAATGATCCAACAAATACCAACAACTTCATAACTCAAATTGATACTTCTGGCTTTACTTACGATGTTGCGATCGCATCGGGAATAGCCTATGTTGCTGACTGGAACGGCGGGTTACAAGTAATCAACTACCGACCCTTTGATAACCAAGGACAAGCTCCCACAAACGTTTCCATCAACTCCTTAGTAACAGATACCGACCCAGAAACACCTGGTATTCAAGTTGTAGAAGGTTCCACACTATCCTTTACAACTGCTGTGGAAGATGACGTACAAGTAAGAAACGTAGAACTCCTGTTCAACGGTGAAGTAGTCCAAAATGACCTATCCTTCCCCTTCGACCTTTCCGGAATTGCCCCCAATATTATCCCAGATAACAACCAATTAGAAGTGCAAGTACGGGCTACTGATACCGGAGGTAATAGCACATTATCAGAAGTACTCACCTTTGACCTATTACCCGATACCTCTGCTCCAGAAGTAGCTAACACCAACCCAGAAAACAACGGTGTAGGAGAAAACGTCAAAGCCATAAGCATCCGGTTTAACGAAAATATTGACACCTCCCGGATTAACTTATCAGGAATTACCCTCACAAGTTTGGGTGCAGACGGTACAGTCGGTGGTGGAGACGATTCACCAGTGGCTTTAGCAGCAGTAGAAACACCATCAAATCGTCGTTTAGTAGTTCTTCTAGAAGAATCCCTACCCATTGGTAAATATCAGTTGACACTCAACTGGGCAATACTCTTCAAGTTTCTAACGAAGAAATAACTCTCCTTAATAAAAGTACTGCAATCAGTCACGCTGCATACACCACCTTATTAGACTTATTCCCCACCCAAGAGCCTGCATTCACTCACTTGATGCAGCAACTGGGAATAGATTCCACCACTACAACCACCAACACAGCAGCAGGAATAGGTAACTTAGCAGCCAAAACATTACTTGATAATAAATATACAGACGGTTCCAACCAACTAAATAATTACACCGACACAACCAATTACCAACCAGTCAACACCTGGGATAAAATTACCGACCCCAATCGCTGGCAACCAATTAGTATAGATAACGGCAACAACATTCAAAAATTTCTTACACCGCAATGGGGAGACGTTACCCCCT
>JAAUSO010000060.1 GCA_012033205.1 Richelia sp. SL_2_1
GGTTAAAGGTTAAAGGTTAAAGGTTAAAGGTTAAAGGTTAAAGGTTAAAGGTTAAAGGTTAAAGGTTAAAGGTTAAAGGTTAACCAAAATGGCAACTGTCAACTGTCCACTGTCCACTGTCCACTGTCAACTCCTTTATGTTTCTCAAAACCCTGACTCTCCGACATTTTCGCAATTATCAAAATATTCATGTAGAGTTTACTGCTCCAAAAACAATTTTGGTCGGTGATAATGCTCAGGGAAAATCTAATTTACTCGAAGCTGTAGAGTTATTGGCAACTTTGAAAAGTCATCGCACAAATCGGGATAAAGATTTGGTCAGGGATGAGGAATCTTTAGCTCAGATTGGTGCTAGTTTAAAACGAGATACTGGAGTTAGTGAACTTATTTTAACTTTACGTCGTAATGGTCGCCGTACTGTTAATTTAAATAGCGAAAATCTTCGCCGTCAAATGGATTTTCTTGGTGTACTTAATGCGGTAGAATTTTCTTCTCTGGATTTGGATTTAGTACGTGGTAGTCCTGAAAGTCGTCGCAGTTGGCTGGATACTTTATTAATTCAACTCGAACCTATATACGCTCATATTTTGCAACAATATCAAAAAGTGTTACGACAGCGTAATGCTTTTTTGAAAAATAATTTGGAGAATTTGTATGACAAGTCTCTACAATCTCAGCTAGCCTTATGGGATACTCAATTAGTTACTACAGGTACGCGGGTAATTCGACGACGAGAACGCGCTATACAGCGACTCGCTCCAATCGCTAAATTATGGCACTCTCAGATAAGTGGTTCTACGGAGAATCTTCAGGTGAGTTACGCACCGAGTGTACCTTTATTAGAAAGTCATCCACAACAGGTGCAACAAGCATTTTTAGATAAAATTCAACAGCGAGCGGTTGCTGAAATGCATCAAGGTACTACCCTTGTCGGACCTCATCGAGATGAAGTGGAATTGACAATTAATCATACTCCCGCACGTCAGTATGGTTCTCAAGGTCAGCAGCGAACTTTAGTGTTAGCTTTAAAGTTAGCAGAATTACAGATGATTGAAGAAGTTGTCGGAGAATCACCCCTACTTTTACTCGATGATGTTTTGGCTGAGTTAGATCCCTCACGTCAAAATCAATTACTTGATACTATTCAAGATAGATTTCAAACTTTAATTACTACTACTCATTTAGGTTCTTTTGATTCTCAATGGTTGAATTCCTCGCAAATTCTTACTGTTAGTGGAGGAAATTTATCAGCGAAAGCGAGTATTTTGTAATTCAAAAAAATCACAAAATTAGAAAAAATTAGAAAAAATTAATAAACCTTAACAGAACAACAAGATTATTCCATAGGAGAAACAAAGTAATTACTTTGATTTACTGTGATATAATGTTAAAACCTTAATCAGCTGAGATTTAGATTAAAAAGATATTTTTCAAGTCAACACAATCTCAGTTTTCTAGTTGTAAGTTAGATAAGTTGGATATTTAGGTTAAGTATTAAGAATAGAATATAATTAATTGATCATATATTCTTGATATAAGCAACAAATATTCTTTGTGGAATACTTCTACAGACAGATGCGATTTTAAAAATAATTTATCTAATTTAATTTTAAATTTAATTTAAATAAACTTTTCCCGTCAGAGTTTAGTTTGCGAGTCTTAAAGACTTGAAAAAGTTAGTATTAATCATATTCTCGAATGATGTGATATCAGTCATTGCCAAGACGATAAAACGCCAAGAAAATAATAACTGGCAATCAAAACAACTGACTTTTGAAACGGTAAAGGTAGCTCGTCCTAGTAATCAGAATTATTTGAGTGGATAAACTTTACTGGCTGAACGAAATAACATCATCACATCGCACTCAAGTTGGTGATAAAGCCTTTAACTTGAGTATGATGATGCGACATGGGTATTCAGTAATACCCGGATTTGTGATTGCAGCAAATATTTTGCATGAATATTTAGAAACTGATTTGGCTTCTCAAACCTTAGTTGCAGAATTAGCTAATTCTTCCTTGCATTTGGATGTTGATAATTGGCGACAATTACAGCAAGTAGCTTTACACTTACGTCAAGAAATTATTAGTTCAAATTTATCTGAAAGCTTAATTAATACAATCAATTTAGCAGTAAAGTCCTGGGAAACTCCATATTTAATTTTTCGTCCAACCGTTGCATTACCATCTCATTTAGATCATACAGAAAATGTTTCTGGATTGTATGAATGCGTATTTTGTCGTAATCAAGAGAAGGAAATAGCCTTAGCTTTAAAGCGTATTTGGAGTCAATTATTTAGTGCTAAAAGTCTGCTTTATTGGCACAAGTCAAAAATTGATTTGGGTTCGATTAATTTAGCGGTTTTAGTACAACCAGTTAATAATATTATTGCTAGCGGTTGTTTAAATGCAAATTCCTTTCGATGGGAAATACAAGCAACTTGGGGGTTAGGAGTTGCAATTAACTGGGGTGAAGTTCAGCCAGATGTTTATTATGTAGAACCCAAAACTGGCAATTTATCAGAGCAACATTTGGGTAATAAAATATTAGCTTATCGTTGTGAAAATGCAGCGATTAACGAAGCTTCTTGGGAACACCGACAAACATCAGTAATGACGGTAGAAAGAACTTGTTTACAAGTATGTATCTTAGAAGAAGAAAAACAGCAACAGTACGTATTATCTAAACCACAATTGCAACAAATAACCGAGTTAGCAGGTAAACTTGTCGATCAACTTGGTGAAGAATACTCAGTAAATTGGACTTTGATTCAAGAAGCAGATTCGATTGAGCTATACCTAACAAAAGCTAGTAAACCGATAAATATAAATAGGTTTTCTCGTAATTCCTTGATTAAGGGAATAGGAGCAGCAACCGGGCAACAACAGGGTAATGTTCTGATAATTGAAAACTCACAACAGATAATAGAACAACTACCAAAAGGCATAATTTTAGTAGCATCTGTAATTACTCCCGATTGGTTGCCAGTGCTGCAACAAGTAGGCGGTTTTATTACAGAAAAAGGAGGTTTAACTAGTCATGCTGCAATTATTGCTAGAGAGTTAGGGATTCCAGCAATAGTCGGGGTTAATCAGGTAACAAAACTTTTTCAAAATGGCGATCGCATATTAATTGATGGTGATAGTGGAGAAATCCATCAGTTGGCGAAGAATACAGGTGAAGAATATATTCATAATATCAACATTAATATGGATGTTTCAACTTCCTCTACAACACAAACTGAACATCCTCCAAGGGTTTCTTCTCTGCCTTCAATTGCTCATACATCCATAAACCTACCCATGACTACCACCCAATTGCTGGTGAATTTAAGTCAGCCTACCATGATAGACAAAGCGCTTTCTTTTCCGGTGGATGGTGTGGGATTATTACGTTCGGAATTGATGGTATTGAGTATACTCAATCGGCAAAACCCTCATACATGGATTAGAGACGGAAGGGGCGAAGAATTACTGAATTTATGGACAAAAAAAATACTTGATTTTGTTAGGGCATTTTCTCCTAGACCAGTTTATTATCGTTCCTTAGATTGGCGAACCCACGAACTACCGAGCCTTCATCACGGTGGAGTAGAAGTAGCCGAAGCGCAAACAGCACTAGGTCAACGCGGTACTTTTAGCTACTTGCTCAACTCCGAAGTGTTCGATATGGAACTGACAGCACTTTCTCATGTACAGCACGCAGGCTATCATAATATCCGTTTAATCTTGCCTTTTGTTCGCACTGTAGAAGAATTTGCTTTTTGTCGTCGCAAAGTGGAGCAAGCAGGGTTAACCGAGATAGCAGAATTTGAATTATGGATTATGGCAGAAGTACCAAGCGTGCTATTTTTACTACCAGAATATGTAAAAGCAGGAGTACAAGGAATTTCTATTGGTACAAACGACTTAACTCAACTATTATTAGGAGTAGATAGAGACCAAGCAGTTTTAGCAAAAAGCTTCGATGAACATCATCCAGTGGTAATGGATGCTATATCTAGATTGATTGAAATGGCAAGAAAAGCAGGTATTCCTTGTTCTATTTGTGGGCAAGCACCAGCATTATATCCCGAAATTATCACAAAATTGGTGGAATGGGGAATTACTTCTATATCTGTGGAACCAGAAGCATTACAGCGGACATATCAAGCCATTTTACGCGCTGAACAGAGTTTACTCTTAGAAGCAGCGCGTCGTCAACTGCGGTAATTGGTAATTTAATACTTGTTACTAACAATTTTACAGAACTACAAGTCGAAAATTGGTTTAAATAAATTTCAATTTCAATTTCAATTTAAGGGTATTTTGGCTTATTCTTTTAACACCAAATCCCCACAACTTTACCCTTTAACTCTTCTCCCAACCACGGTGTATTAATTGATAAACTATGCAAATTCTTGCTCTGAACTTTCCAAGTTTCCTGGGGATTAAATAAAGTTAATTCGGCTTTTTCACCAACTTTAATATTATTCGGACTTTGTTTCAAACATTCTGCTGGATTGGTAGAAAGTGCTTTCCATAATTCTAAAGCTGTCAACTCACCTGTTTCTACTAAATTTTGCCATAACAAAGGTAATGCTAACTCTAAACCGATGGCTCCTGGTGGTGCTTGAGCAAAGGTTACGGTTTTTTCTTCGTAAGTATATGGTGAATGCTCGATCGCAATCGCATCTATTATTCCTTGCTGCACTCCCCGACGCAATGCCATCATGTCTTCTGGATTTCCCAGGGGAGATTTTAAATTTAGTGCTGTATTATAGCTTTTAATTGCCTTTGTGTCAAGTAAAAGATGCATCCAAGTCGTACTAGCGGTGATGGGTAAACCTTTGGATTTAGCATCAGCGATGAGTTGTACGCTACGAGCGGTAGATACACGCATGATGTGGATGGGGGTAAAAGTCGCGGTGACAATTTCGAGTAAAGCAGCGATTGCCGAAGTTTCCGCAGCTACGGGGATTCCTGGTAAACCCCATTGAATCGAATTTGCACCTTCACGCATCACTCCATCAGCAGAAATATTGCCATCGCAACACCAAAAGGCTGCGGGTTTTCTTAAGGGCTGTAGATATTCTAAAACTCGACGTACCAAGGATAGATTATTCAAAGCTTCACCATCAGCGAAACCGACTACTCCCGCAGTTTTTAAATCGGCTAATTCGGTGATTTTTTCACCTTTGACATGGTGTGTAATTGCACCCCAGATATTGAGAAGAGGGAGAGGGGATAATTGGGAAGCTTTACGAAGTTGTTGTAATTTGGCGACAACAGTAGGATTATCAATGGCTGGGGATGTGTCTGGTAAAAGAGTGATGCGAGTAAAACCACCAGCAGCAGCAGCTTTGAGTAAAGATATAATCGTTTCTCTTTCTTCAAAACCCGGTTCGGCTGAATGACTGTATAAATCGACTAATCCAGGTCCTAAAATTAAAGATTGACAATCACGAATAGAAGTATTTTCTGGGATATCAGAGATTTTAATTTTATCATTAACTGAACGAATATAACCGTCCTCAATCAACACATCACAAATTTCGTCAGTTTTAGTTAGAGGGTTGATAATTCTTACTTGTTGTAAAAGTTCGATTGTCATGATGTAAGTTGACAGTTGATAGTTGACAGTTGAAATCTTAAATTATTGGGGAGAAATTTATAAATAAATTGGGGCTTTATTAGCGCTATTACACAAGCGAAGTCTATATAAACCCGTGAAGACGGGTGCCGGTTTGTGTAGCCGCGACTTCTAGTCGCCAGGTATTAATACAATTTACTTTCCATTTCTTTCCATTTCCCGATTACATCTACATATTTTCTTACGTTTAAATTAGAATTACTATAGTTAATAGTTCTGATTAAAAATTCACCTTTAACCTTTAACCTCTAACCTTTAACCTTTATATTGATTGCTTGTACTACAGGTGAACCATTTTTACCTTTAGGATAATCAATGACATTTAAACAACAATTATTCTGACGAAAATTCCAGAAATATTCTGCGGATAATCCTAAAATATGACAAAGTAATATTTGATTAATAACTCCATGAGCAACTATTAATATACTATTTAACTTATTAGTGAATGCGGTATCTAGAATTGATTCATAAACTTCTATTGTACGTTGCCAAACTTGTTGTAAACTTTCGCCATTAGGCATCTTAACTTGTTCTGGTGTTTCGTACCATTGCTGTAATCCTCCGGGGAATTCTTGCTCAATTTCTGCTTCTACTTTTCCTTCCCAAAGTCCATGAATTATTTCTTTAAATCCATCATTTAATTCTAAATTAACGTTTTGATGGTGCTGTAAAATAATTTCTGCTGTTTGTTTAGCACGTAATAAAGAACTACTAAATACTTTGTCAATAGAAACATCTTTGAAAAAATCAGCTACTTTTTGAGATTGTAATTTACCATTTTCATTTAATGGAATATCAGTTTGTCCTTGATATTTATTTTGTTGATTCCAATCAGTTTCACCATGACGAACTAATAATAATCTGATTCCTTGATGATTCGGACGTAATGAAGGTAAAAATTCCCCCATATGTTGAGTTTGATTGAATGATTCTATCTCAACTTTTTGTTGATTTAAATTACCATTATTACTTTCAGCAAAATTGAGTATATTAATGCAACAATTAGATTGGTGAAGATGTTGCATATAACCGGGATAAATCTGATTTGCAGCTTGAATTAAACATCTATTTATACAACTATGAGCGACTAAAAGTATGGTTTGATTTTGATGCTGCGGTAAGATTTCTTGCCAAAATTTCGTTGCTTGTTTGTATAATTCTAAAATCGGAAAATATTCGACGGTTGTTTCACCATCTCGAATAAACATCCGTAATTTATCAGGATTTTCTTGCCAAAGTTTATAATCTTCAGGAAACTTTTCTTTAACCTCAGAACTGAGCATTCCTTCCCATAAAGGTAGGTGAATTTCTTTTAATTTATCCGTAATTTGAAGAGGGGGAATATTATCTAAATTAGCATTGAGTTCGCGATGAATAATTTCTGCGGTTTGCTTTGCTCTTTTGAGAGGACTACAATAAATTGCATCAAATGACATACTACTGATAGCTCTACCCACTGTTAGCGCATCATTCCGACCTTTTTGAGTCAATTCTGATTCGTCTAAATGTCCCTGAATCCTTCTCACGGTATTGTAGGTGCTTTGACCGTGGCGGACTATAATTACTCGTGTCAAGTGTTCCCCTCCTTTATCTCAAGAAATAATTTTACTCTAAAGTGGGTAATAATGGAAAATTGGTCATAGGGAATAGGCAATAGGCAATAGGCAATAGGGAAGGGTTTTATAACTGAGTGGTAATTAGATAAATAGAACTTAAGTTATTATTTGTAAACGTAAAAGTAATTTACATATTTTTTGTCATAAAATATCAGATGAAGAACCAGGGTATAACAATCATGCACAAAGAATATATAGAAGTTTTAGAAGCATTAATTGATAAATTGACATTATCCACTGTTTTAGAAATGTTAGAGCGAATATGTCACAAAAAAGCAGAAAATCTCAGAACTCACTGGGAAGATGAAAATTCAGCAAAGCTTTGGGAAAAAGCTGCGAGACAAGTAGAGCAGATTAATATTGATGTTTGATTTTTGATGTTTGATTTTTGATTAAATAATTCCGATTGATAAAATCTATTAGCTACGAGAAAGATTGACTATACGTGCAACGGGAGAATTGAAGGGGAAAATAAATAGTACTGGCTTGGAATAAGCGATGAATTATAGATTTAACAAAATTAAAACCCGTAAAAACGGGCAAAATTACGATTATTAGAGTTAAAAAAGTTCACCTGGAAAATATTATTCTTTGCAATTTGCAATTCTCAGTTTCCTTATCTATTAGTATTAGTCAAATCAAACTGTACCTGTAATCCGTCATTACCATTAAGATTTTGTTGTCCCGGTTGTAATAAAACTGGTGTATTGCGTATTTGAACTTGTTCTCCAGTTGTGTTGTAATCAGGGTTAGGGAATATATTTTCCTCTGCATTATTATTCACAAGAGTTGCACTGTTCGGTTGATAATTAAAGAAGATGGAGAAATCTTGATTAGCTGTTCTTTGGTTGATTCCCGTTAATGAATCACCAGATAAAGTATAACCTTGGACACCACTATTTCTCGAAGATTGGGCGTTTATGGGATTAGCAATAGTTCCTAGAGTTGCAACTACTCCTAAAGCAGCCAGAAAGTTCATTTTCAACATTTTTGCACGCTCCTATGATATCAGCGACGATTGGCTTCTAATTCTAAAAGATTTGTAATCTATCGCCATTATTATATGTAACTCGATATCAAAAAACCTAGTTAATATACGTATTTTATCAAGCTATTATTTACTTATAAAATTAAAATACTTAAAATCAGAGAAGCTTAATTATCAAAAAAATTTATGATTCTAAAATAAAATTAGTAAAAGGTTAAAAATGTTAACATTCTCAACCTTTTACTATTATTTATTCTTATTGCATTGCCAGTCTAGAAGCAATTGCTTGACGTAACTGTTGAGGAAGTAATACACGGTTTACTGCATGAATTACTCCATTGCTAGCTGCAATATTTGCATCGGTAACGCTAGCATCATTTACAATTACTCTTTCGGGAGTTACGCGAACTGCTACTCCACCATATAAAGTATCTACAGTACCAGTTTGTAATTGATTAGAAGTGACTGTACCTTGTACTACGTGATAACTGAGAACTTGACGTAATAAATCTCTATTTTCTGGTTGGAGAAGAAATTCTACTGCTCCTTCAGGTAAAGATTGTTCAAATGCTTGGTCAGTAGGAGCAAAAATAGTATAGGAACCATTTACAAGTGTATCTGATAAACCGGCTGCTTGTACTGCTTTGACAAGAGTTTCAAAGGAATCGTTTGCTACTGCTACTTCTACAAGATTTCTATTACTTGTTGACATTTGCATATTGCCCATATTGCCGTGATTATCGGCTCTAACTGGAACTGTTGCAAAAGCGCTGACACTGACTATACCAGTAATTACAGCAAGCTTTTTGAACAGTTGAGTTATATTGTGAGTATTCATAATTATGATTGCGAATGATTGCGAAATGTAACTTACCTCTGATGTTAGTAAAGATTTTTGAAGTTTGTATCCCCTTAGAGAACTAAGACTTTCGATAGAATAAATGATCAAGGAAAATTCTCTATTTACAATAAAAATAAAAATAAAAATAAAAATAAAAATCTTAATTGAAAAATATCAGTACACCTAACTATTACCTATTACCGATTACCCATTACCCATTACCGATTACCCATTACCCATTACCAAATAACATTTAATCTAATACAGCTAATACAGATTTCGGTAATAATTTATCTTTAAACCAAACGATTTTCGCGGGGACATTATCTAATTTTACTCCGGCTTTTTCTAAGTTTAAACGCTCGGAAATTGCCAATATTAAATCGTTGCGTTCGGCGCTTCTAACCTGGTAAAATTTCTTTTGTAAATATTCAGGTCGCCAATATCCAACTATTTCTAATAAATAGGTTCTACCATCGGGATGAACTAAGCGAAAATCGGGAATCATCACGCTACCGGGAATCGGGATTAAATCAACTTCACGCTCTAATACCCATTCTGTTTTTGCGGAATTCCATTTATCAACAAAAGACTCTTCTAACATACTATCGTAAGGTTTTCCTGGTGGATAGTGAGACACTAAACCGCATTCAGAATTCAGGGTAAAACGTTTGCTTGTCGAGTTACCAGAATAAACATCACGGGTTTGTAATGTTGCTGCTAAACTCCATTTTGTCACGTGAAGTAAAGCCGGAATTAACTTGGCGATCGCCAATCCGTATCTTGTACTAGGATTAAATAAACTAGTCGGACCATCAACTGTAATTGTAAACCCATGGTCGGCATCTCCTTCGATATAAGACATTAATTGAAATAACTTAAGATAGCGAAATAAAATTTTATATTCACCGGGAGTATTGCGATGAGCGTTGAGAATTAACTGACTAGCTTTATAGAAAACACCTTGAGTTTGGGAAATATTATATCTATGTAATAAAGCGGATGGTGTCGGAGTATCAAAAGCGGTTAAAATTTTATTTTCATTCAAGTCAGCATATAAACCTTTACTAACTTGTTCGGGTAAAACTTCTCGTTCTAATTCGTGAGTTAATTCATCAGCAATTTTTTTTAAAGTAAACTTTGCAGTATCACGACTGGGAACAGATTTTGCAGCACTAGCAAATACCCTTTCTCGTAACATTGGAGGTTCTAAAGGACTTACTACCTCAAAAGTAGAAAAACTGCTTTTTAAAATATAAGCCAAACCTCTTTTGATTTTATAATCTGTACTATCTCCTTCCATTTCTGAAAGTTGACGTTCAAGTTCACCGTATCGTTCACCAACAGCTTTTTTAAAGCAATCAATTAACTCTATAGCTAATTGTAAATGTAATTGATCAATATTTAATCGTTTGGGAATTATTTGCTCACCATTTTGACGAAAAATCAGTAAATCAGATGGTAACATTAATACAGGTTAGAGGTTAGAGGTTAGAGGTTAGAGGTTAGAGGTTACTAGAAACGAGAACCGTTGCGTCTCTACAACCCGTCAAAACTAATGAAAATAACTAGTACAATATGGCGTAAATATCTATACTATTTAAAACATAAATGTTAGTCCTCTTAAGAGAACTTTCACTATTAGACAGGGACTTATAGTCCCTGGCAGTTTAAGTATTTACAATAGTATATTTATTTGCGCCGAGCGGTACTAGTAATTATAACTTCTAATCTTGATCCGATTCATCCCAAATATTCATTTGTTTGTGAGGTTTCTTAGTAGAATATTTACTATCCGAAGACTTTTCAGCGGCTTTATAAGTTCTTCCTCTACCAGTTCCATATATCACCTGCAATCCTTCACCTTTGCGCTCTCTGTGTTTAGATGGTTGTTCTTTTTCAACTCCCCTACGTCTTTCCGAAGTTCTTTCTTCACTGGTATTTTCCGCAATTACTTCATATAAAATTGCTCGTTTATTTTTCATATTTCCTTTCCTTAATACTCTTCCTAATCTTTGAATGTACTCCCGTGCTGAACCCGTACCAGATAAAATAATCGCAATACTTGCAGATGGTACATCTACACCTTCATTTAACACATGGGAAGCAACTAAAGATTTATATTCACCTTCCTTAAATTTAGTTAGTATTTCATGTCTTTCCTTTACCGGAGTTTGATGAGTGATTGCCGGAATTAAAAACTCTTGAGAAATTCGATAAACAGTAATATTATCAGCCGTAAAAATTAATATTCTTTCTGAATAATGCTTTGTTAATAAATCCGTTAAAATTCTAATTTTTCCATCAGTACCCAAAGCGATTTCCTTGGCTTCACGATGAGCTAACATGGCACGTCTACCAGATTGCGAACGCGCACTCATTTGGACAAATTTTTGCCAACCTTGAATGCTTCCCAAGGAGATTTTGGAATCTTTTAAAAAATTGTTGCGGGTTTGGATCAATTCGTTATATCTTTCCCGTTCTTTATGGGATAATTTAACTTTAATTTGGACAATTTCGTGTTCTGCTAAAGCCTTTCCCGCTAAATCTTCGGCTCTTTTACGATATACTTCCCTACCAATAAGATAATTCAAATCAGCGTGTTTTCCATCGGTACGTTCGGGTGTTGCACTCAATCCTAAACGATAAGGTGCAATCGAAAATTCAGCGATAACTTTATTAAAATCAGTTGGTAAATGATGACACTCATCAAAAATAATTAAAGCATATTGATTTCCTAAAGTTTCGGCATGAATTGCGGCACTATCATAAGTAGAAACTAGTATAGGAGTTCTATCCCTTGAACCACCACCGAGTAAACCTATTTTGACATCGGGGAAAGCAGCTTCTAAATGAGCGTACCACTGATGCATTAAATCCAAAGTTGGGACTACAATTAATGTCGTGCGTGGGGTAGATTCCATCGCTAACTGTGCTAAATAAGTTTTCCCGGCTGCGGTGGGAAGCACAACAACTCCTTGTCTTTTAGCTAATTTCCAAGCCTTTAAAGCTTCACTTTGATGGGGATAAGGTTCCATGACTAAACCAGGATTCATTTCAACAGGATAAAATGCTTTAGCCTCATCAATAAAATCCGTTTGCTCTGCTTGTAGAGTTTCTACCAAACGGCGATATTCAATCGCTTTAATGCGGAATTTCTCTACTCTATCATCCCATGTTGCAAAATCCATCCATGCCTTACCTCCTGGTGGTGGATGTAAAATTAATGTACCGCGATTAAATGTCAGTTTGGGTATGCGAACCATTTAGAGTTTTCCCAACTCTTTGATACTTTTACTAATAACTCATAATGGTGCATAAATAATCACCAAAATTGAAATTATATTCCCAAAATAAATTCAATAAATTGATAATTTTTACGAAAAATTACATAAACATTCGAGGATAAATGTTTATTATACAACTTTAATAAACATGGAAATACTGAAAATATTTCAGACTTAATACTCCATCCGTGATGTTTCTTGTTGTAACGAATTAAAAAATAATTGGGAGAAATAAGACAAATAAAAAGCTCAAAACCTGACAAAATCAATTTTTAACAATCGGAAATTCCAAATCGGTTAGCCATCTAGTTAATTAACTATTACAATTAAAAGTAATAAACACGTTGATTATAATAATTATTAAAGTGTCTGAATCTGTGCCATTACGGGATAAATATCTAGCCTTAATCGATGAAATTGTCCAAGCTACCCTCAAGGGCAAAATTAGTTCTCAAGGGCAAGTGTATCAAATGCTGCTTAAGGGTATTTCCGTGGGGACGGGAGAAGTATTTGAATTAGTCTTGAGCGAAAATTTGGATTCTACTCAGCGACGGGTGGATGGTGAAACTGATGAATTGAAAAAGCTAAGATAACCCGTAGTTTAAGAGCATTAAAAACGATTCAAAGTCAATGGAAACGAGTAGAAGAACAAAATAAGGCTACAGAATCAATTTTATCTGCTGTCAGGGAAATTACCACATCACCAGAGAATGAACGTTTAACGATATTTTTGCGCGTTACCGATCCTAATAGTAAACAACCTTTAAATCAAAAACAACTCCAACAGTTAGCAAAATCGCTACAGCAAAATGTAGAGACTTTTAACTTAAAATCTTTAGAGGAATTTTCTCAAGGTATCGCTCGTGGTATTAGTTCGTGTGAGAAAGTGCAACAGCATTTGATAAGCTGGATGTATGAACAAAATCGCTCTTCGATCGGATTTGCTGGAGTATCCGAAGAAAGTGGCCCTTGGACAACTTGGGCAAAACAAGTTGATGGAGAGTTTAGTAAAGAATTATTTCGTATTTTAGCAAAACAACAATCTCCTGTAGAATTTGCACGCAATCAACGGATTTTTAATCTGAGTGATTGGGTTGAATTAACTTTAATTTTACAATTTTTACAGCGAGGATTAGTTAATTGGTTTGACCAACAAGCTTACAATGTTAAAGCTGGTTCAAACTTATCAATTTCGACTTATTTAACCTTTGCTGTAATTTGGAGTCAGTTAGGAAACGGTTTTGGTGCCGATACTGCTTATGGTAGTGCTGCATGGCAAATAGTCTTACAAATATTGCGTAACTTTTCACAAAGACCGTATTTTCCTTTGTATGGTGGAATCGTTGCTTCTTTTTCAGGTAATTATTTAAAAGATGCACTTTCCTATTTAGATGAACCTTTACGAAGAGTTGAGGGAACCCAGGAAAAGGCGAGGATTTTGACGATTTTGGGTTATTCTCAAAGAGCATTAGGACAATATGAAAGTTCGGTGAATTTTCATCAACAAGCTTTAGAAATAGCCCGGAATTTTGGAGATAGAGCTTGTGAAGTGGCGAATTTAAATCATCTGAGTCGTAGTTATGTTGATCAGAAAAACTATGCGGAAGCGATAAATAATTCTCAACGTGCTTTAATATTAAGTAGACAAACTGGAGATAAAATTTCTGAAGCAAATGCTTTAGCGAATTTGGGTAACAGTGAAGTCATGCAGGCTCATTTGTCGTCAGCAGAATCAGAAACTTATGAAATGGCAATAAATTATCTGCAACAAGGTTTGAATTTATCAGAAAAGTTGGGTGATTTACAAAGTAAAGCTTTATGTTTGAGTAGTTTGGGTATAGCTTATTTAGTCACAGAGAAACCAGCAGATGCAATTAAATATTTAGAAGAAGGTTTTAAGACTGCACAAACTTCGGGAGATTTGTATTTACAAGGTTTAAATTTAACAAATTTAGCCGAAGCAAATTATAGTTTAGCTAGTTTTGAAAGAGCGATTTACACAGCTTCATTAGGAATGTATATACTCAATCAAATTGCTTCACGAGAATGGTATAAACCAGCTAAATTACTATCAACTTTACAAAATCAGTTGGGAGAATCGGTTTTTAAAAACTTATTAGGGAATAATCGTCCTAAGATAATTACTTTTATTGGAGTTGATGGATATGATTATATTCCGCAGTTGATTGAAGAGTATAGAAATAATTCGTAATTAAATAGACATCTCCGACAAAGAATGTAGAGACGCTCATAGTATCGCGTCTCTACAAAAATTTGGATTGAATATAGATTCTTCAACTAAATTAGAAGTTATCTTGAATAAGTTGTCGCGCATTTAATTTGTATTTTTTTCGCGGGCAGGATGCCCGCACTACAAAACTTTAATAAAATTTGAATATACACAAATTAAAGGATTTTTAGCTTAACTCTTGCTCTGGGTTATTACCTGTTATCCTTGGCGTTAAAATCTTCAATCTTAATGAAATTGCTAACAATCATTAGGTGACTTTGTAATTAGATTCTGTTTACTCTAAAAGTGTATTAGCTGTACTGGTAATCTACTCTAGATATTAATCACGAGAAACATGAAACCTATCTACATCACAGCAATTTCCATTAGTTATGCAGCAACTATAATTTTAGGTACAACACAACTCCAAGCCAATACCTTGAATAATCATGAAAGCAAGAAAGCCTCCCTACACAAATTATTAACAAAAATCAAACCGGATTCCTATATTACTCTTTCTCAACGTCAGATTTTAGACAAACGTTTTATAAATAATAAAATAAATCATAAATCTGTATCTCCAGAAGTCGCTGATAAGCTGCAAACAGCCCTGGATAAAACTATAGAAAAAGATGGTGTAGGTGCATCTGTAAAAATAATTAGTCCTTTAGGAAAATGGGTTACGACTAGCGGAGTTTCTAACTTAGAAACCCAAACTTCAGTAGAATCAGGAGATAAATTTCAAATTGGTAGTATCACTAAAACATTTACCGCAGTCGTAGTATTAAAGTTAGCCGAAGAAGGTAAATTATCATTGGATGATACTTTAGAAAAATGGCTTCCCGAAATTGCTCAAAATATTCCCGATGGTAATGATATTACAATTCGTCAATTATTAAATGGTAGTAGCGGTATTTACGATGTGATAGAAAATATCAATACCCCACTTTATCAAGAAATTCTGAAAAATCCTCGAAGAGAATGGAAGCCAGAAGAATTAATTGTATATGCTGAGGGCAAAGAACGTCAAGAATGGGTATATCCTAACACGGGTTTTTTCATAGCAGGAATGATAATTGAAAAGGCTACAAATTCAACTATTGCAACAGAAATTAGACGTTTAATCAGTGAACCATTAGGGTTAAAAAATACCTTTTTTTATACAGAAGAAATACCTGGAAAATTAGTAAAAGGTTATATAGATATTCCTCCTGGTGATGGTAAACTCGATGATGTTAGTTTTGTAAATATTTCCTTTGCTGGTGCTTCTGGAGGATTAATTTCTAATCCTGAAGATGTGACAAAGTTTTTTCAAGCATTACTGGGTGGTAAATTACTTAAACGTCATTCTTTTCAAGAGATGTTTACTTTTATAGATACCAAAGAAACAAATATTAATCGTCGTTATGGATTAGGAATTCAACTTGTCGAAGCTGAAACTTCTGAACTAGGAAAGTTTACTTTTATTGGTCATGGTGGTACTATTCCTTCTGGATTCGGTGCGGGTATGTGGGTATATCCAGAATTTGCTGTGCAGTTAGTTTATTCTGAAAATAAACAGCCTGGAAGTAATATTCCGTTAACAATATTAGAAACTTTATCTCAAATTAATTCCCTGGAAAAAACATAATTTAACAAAACGGAATTAACACTTGAATATGAGTACCTTTCATTTCCTTACTGTTAATAATCATCTCTCCTGCTAAAACATCTACACGCTCTTGCATTCCTTTTAAACCAAAACCAGTATGGGGAGAATTGAGATTAAAACCTTTACCATTATCAATAATTTCCAGAACTATATTATTAAACTTTGTTTCTCCCCGCAAAATAACTTGAGATGCTGATGCGTTTTTTTGAATATTAGTCAATCCTTCTTTAGCAATACAATACAATTGATGGGCAGTTTGTAATGGTAGATTTGGTAATTTGATTTCCAGAGAAATTTGTAAACTCTGATTTTGTTGTACTTGTTCAACTAAAGTTTGTAAAGCCTCATTCAAATTAAAAGTAGAATCACGCATTGTGCGTACAGCACGCCTTACTTCTACCAAACATTGAGAAGAAAGTTGTTTACAAGTCTCCAGAGTTTGTAAAGCGTTTTCCGGTTGACGTTTTGCTAATGTGTTCGCTAATTCTAACTGTACATCCAGAGTAGTTAAAGAATGTCCCAAAGAATCATGAATATCACGAGCAATACGGTGTCTTTCTAACTTCGATGCTAAAGCTTCTACTTCCTGAGCTAATTTTTCCGCTTTTCTCCGGCTTTTTTGTTCCGCACGTGCAATGTAACAAAACATGATCACGAAAACACACACTACCAAATAGTAACTGATACCAACAACTAAATTTACGGGAATCATGTATTCCAGAACATATATATCATTGAAATGCTTGAGTGCATACTCTTTGACTCCATCAAATCGATAAATAAAGTTAGCTATGGATAAACCATTCCAAGCGATGCAACTAGCAATCACTGTAAATAATATATCTTTTCTAGTTAGTAAAAAACAGCTTTTACCAATGTAAAAATATACTAATAAATCAATACCCCAACCCATCATGTATATTCAAAGTTTGGTGAGGATAAAATCCGAAATTAATGGTTATCAAAAAGGATTTGTTGCTGCGGATAAAAACCTTTCAACTTCCGAGATGATGACGCGAATAAATTGGTCATTACAAGGATTAACTCATATCAAAGATATTCAAAAGATTAGTGATAATTTGCAACTCAAACCTGAGTGGCTAAGATTGTTGAATTTAGCATTTGGAGAAGCATTACAAGATAAAGCTATAGCCCAAGATATTCGTGTTTCAGAAAGAATGGTGCGTAACTATTGGCATCGATTACAACAAGTTCTTGATATTGATAGTGAAGAACTCAAAAGTCAAGGAAAAAATATGAGAATTGTTACTTTAAATAGAGCTAGAGAAGCCGGTTTAATTGATTGATTTGAATTTAAAATATCCACCTTAATTAACATTTAAAACCATGAACACACTAAATTCGATGAAACAAACTGATTTGATTTTCGTTGTTCAAAAATACTCAAACTACTTTAATTCTGTGGTCATTAAAAGATAAAAATAACAATCATTGGCAAGGAATCATGATTATTAAACCTATTGAAGGTAATCAGAAACAATAAATTGTAAGCTGAATTTGAGTTTCTATTTCTTCATAGTTCCACTCGATCAGGAATAACAATATAACCAGTATTTACATCACCTAATACTATATTCCGTTGTTCTCCCCAATACCACCAATAAGCTGCGACATAAGCACAGATAATGCTATCAAGCTTGTCTTCTGCTGCTTTGAGAGCTATACCTGTTTTAGGTGTCGAAGTAATAAATAAACCGCAGAGACAAGACAGTGCGTTGCGGGGGTTCCCCCCGTTGTAGCAACTGTCGCGCTGAGTACGCAGAGGAGGATCAAGAGTTGGTAAGATATCCCTAATGTAATTGTACAACTTGGTTAGTTCAAGATGGCGATCGCTAATTTTTCCTTTCTTGTATTTAAGAATACGTTGTAATCCGAAAAGGTTAACGATAGCGGGATGTGGAAACACCTCAATTTGATATCTACCAAGCTTTTGCGCTTCTATAGTGGGTGCGTGAAGATAACCGCGAGCCTCTAATTCTAAACCAAAATTAACGGTGCGCTCAGCAAAAGCTAAACCGAGATTAGCCGGGTAACATCCAGCATGATATTTACCAAAATGTTTGTGAGTCAGTTTATCGGGTAAACGACTTCCAGTAGCGTTGGGAATCAAAGTTGGTGCATCTACAGCAATGATGGCACTTTCATCCGCTTTGACACAATCATCAACCCAAGTCAGAATATTTGCGATTGAATCTTTTCTATCTAAATCTTGTAATTCCAACTTTCCATCAATTAATTCTAAATAACATAAACCACTTGGTTGCGATTTCCAACCCAAATCAATACCGATAAATTTCATTTTTTGCACCTGACTATAGGCTGATTTTCGCATTTTTTGGGCTTCTAAATAATTCTAAAATTATTAAAAACTCAGCGCTACTCCGCGTTTACCTTTGCGCTCCTCTGCGTTAAAAATTTCAAACCATGAGAGGTGGAGGTGGAGTCGAACCATTTTTCTATTCCTACGCTTACCCCGAACCCGCAGGTTTTAAAGATTACCCAATCAAACCGGAAGCCGCTTATTACCACCAAGATATACAAGAATTCGTTTTACCCTTAGAAGCATTAAGAATATCAGATTTCCCCGAAGAAACCTTATTATCCTTCCTACAAACCACTTACGAAGCTGCCGCTGTACTCGGTAAATGGGATAGGGAAGCATTGGAACGTTAGAAACTAACAGTTAAATTAAATGCGTGTTATTAGTAAAAGGACGCTGAGAGAATTCTGGGAGAAGCACTCTAATGCTCAAACTGGTCTTATATTATGGTATCAGCGCATATCTGATTCTAATTTTAAAGACTTCAATGATATACGTCAGTTATTTGCCTCGGCAGATTTAGTTAAAAATTTTACCGTTTTTAATATTAGCGGTAATAATTACAGACTGATTACCTATATAGACTATGAATACCAAATAATATTTATTCGCGCTGTACTTACTCACGCTGAATACGATAAGGAAAACTGGAAAAATGACGACTGGTTTGAAAACTCCTAGTAGCTATTACATTGAATTAATCATTACCTTTCCTCCCCGTCCAATTACTAATGAAGAGGAATTAAAAGCTACTCAAAACCGAATTAATTCTATACTCGATAAAGAAAATATTACAAAAGATGATAAAGACTATCTAAAAGTATTGAGTACTCTAGTTTATGATTACGAAAATCAACATGAAGCAATACCAATTTTAAAAGGAGTTACCCTTATTAAGGCATTATTAGAAGAATCCTCGCTTCAGCCTCAAGATTTAATTCCTATTTGTGAAAGCGAATCAAGAGTTTTAGATATTTTAAATGGTAAAAGTCAACTTACTGAAAGTGAGATAAAACAGCTAGCTGATTTTTTCAAGATGTCTCCCAGTTACTTCCTAGGATAAGGTAAACTAATTTTTTTGAAACGCAAAGTATCGCAAAGGTAAACGCAGAGGAACACGGAGATTTAAAATCTATCGGTTGCATTTATCAAAGCTGTTTGAATACCTGGTTCGCTCATGGAATGTCCCGCATCAGGAACTACAATAAATTCAGCTTCCGACCAAACTTTGTGTAATTCCCAAGCTGATATCATCGGACAAACTACATCATATCTTCCTTGGACAATGACAGCGGGAATATGGCGAATTTTATCAACATTTAAAAGTAACTGATCTTCTCGTTCAAAAAAACCTTTATTGACAAAATAATGACATTCAATTCTAGCGAAAGCATCTGCAAAAGCACTTTCACCAAAGGTTTGCATTAAAGATTTATCCAAAAATAATTTACTGGTACTTGCTTCCCAAATTGACCAAGCTTTTGCTGCTTCTAACCTGATTTTTTTATCTTCACTAGTCAATCTTTGGTAATAAGCAGTTAATAAATTATCTCTTTCTTCTAGGGGAATTGGCTTTAAATATTCCTCCCAAGCATCGGGGAAAATATTACTCGCACCTTCTTGATAAAACCAATGTAATTCCTGTTGACGCAACATAAAAATACCGCGTAAAATCAAACCCGTGCAGCGCTCTGGATGAGTTTGACTATAAGCTAAAGAAAGAGTACTTCCCCAACTTCCACCAAACACAACCCATTTATCTATACCTAAATGTTTGCGTAATTTTTCAATATCACCGACTAAATCCCAAGTTGTATTTTCGCGTAATTCTGCATGAGGAGTACTTTTACCACAACCTCTTTGATCGAACATGATTAAACGCCATTTTTCTGGATTAAAATATTGACGATAAAAACTGGGACATCCACCACCCGGACCGCCATGTAATACTACAATAGGTTTACCTTGGGGATTTCCCGACTCTTCAAAATAAATTGTATGTAAATCCGAAACTTGTAATTTACCTTCTTGATAAGCGTCTCGTGGTGGATATAATTCGCGCATAATTTAAAATGTTAACTGATTAAAAAATTTATGAGTAAGCAACGAGTTTTTTCTGGAGTTCAACCAACTGGTAATTTACATTTAGGTAATTATTTAGGAGCTATTCGCAATTGGGTTGAAATTCAAAATCAGTATAAAGAGCAATACGAAAATTATTTTTGTGTCGTAGATTTACACGCTATTACTGTACCACAAGACCCGAAAGCTCTTGCAGCGAATACTTATCATTTAGCGGCTGTTTACCTAGCCTGCGGGCTGGATTTAAATTATTCTAGTATTTTCGTACAGTCTCACGTTTCTGCTCACAGTGAATTGACTTGGTTATTTAACTGTATCACTCCCCTCAACTGGTTGGAAGATATGGTTCAGTACAAAGAAAAAGCCATCAAGCAGGGTGAAAATGTCAATGTGGGATTATTAGATTATCCCGTACTCATGGCTGCTGATATTTTGCTGTATCAAGCTGATAAAGTTCCTGTAGGTGAAGACCAAAAACAACACTTAGAATTAACCAGAGATATTGTCAATAGATTTAATCATCAATTCGCTAAACCCGATCAACCCATATTAAAATTACCAGAACCTTTGATTCGTAAAGAAGGGGCAAGGGTAATGAGTTTGACTGATGGGACTAAAAAAATGTCAAAATCTGACCCTTCAGAATTAAGTCGGATTAATTTGACAGATACCCCTGAAGAAATTACCAAGAAAATCAAACGTTGTAAAACTGATACCCTGCGTGGTTTAGAATTTGATAATCCCGAACGTCCTGAATGTAATAATTTATTAACTTTGTATATGCTGCTTTCCGGTAAAACTAAACCAGAAGTTGCCGCAGAATGTCAAGATATGGGTTGGGGACAATTTAAGCCGTTATTAGCAGAAACTGCCGTTAATGCTTTGCAACCCATCCAGGAGAAATATCAAGCCGTAATGGACGATAAAGCTTATTTAGAGCAGGTTTTACGTGATGGTAGGGAAAAAGCCGAGGCGATCGCCAACCAAACTTTAAAACAGGTAAAATCAGCATTAGGTTTCTCCATACCTTTTTAAGCTTTCCAACGGAGAGTCAGATGTGATAGAGCTGTACCAAGTATCGATTATAAAAATTATGCTTGGTACGCTAAATTCAACTCAATTAACAACATTTCGTGCATCAGCAAGCAACGGTGAATTCCTAGTCACTGCTGAAGTAGCACCACCGAAAGGCGGTAATCCACAACACATGGTAGAAATGGCGGCGACTCTTAAGGGGAGAGTTCATGCCGTCAATATCACCGATGGTAGCCGCGCAGTTTTACGGATGTCTTCCTTAGCAGCGTCTGTAATTTTACAACAACACGGAATCGAACCAATATGTCAAATAGCTTGTCGAGATCGAAACCGCATTGGTTTACAAAGTGACTTGATGGGCGCTCATGCTTTGGGTATCCGTAATATTTTAGCTTTAACCGGCGACCCTGTAAAAGCAGGAGACCACCCCGATGCTAAAAGCGTGTTTGATTTAGAATCAGTACGTTTGTTGCAATTAATCGGTAAACTCAACAACGGCTTGGATAGTAACGATAAACCCTTAACCGACGGAGCCACCGATTTATTTGTTGGTGCTGCGGTAGATCCACAATGTCGCAGTTGGAGTGGTTTACAAAAGCGATTTGAGCGCAAATTAGCAGCAGGAGCGCAATTTTTTCAAAGTCAAATGATTACAGATTTTGAAATTTTGGATAAATTTATGACTCAAATAGCCGCAGGTTGTAACAAACCAATTTTGGCGGGAATATTTCTCTTGAAGTCTGCGAAAAATGCCAGATTTATCAATAAATGCGTTCCTGGAGTTGAAATTCCCGAACCTATAATTGATAGATTAGAACAAGCGAAAAATCCCTTAGAAGAAGGAATGAAAATCGCTGCCGAGCAAGTACAAATTGCCCAACAATTGTGTCAAGGAGTGCATATGATGGCAGTGAAACGCGAAGATTTGATAGTGCCAATATTGGATATGGCAGGAGTGAAAGCGGTTAGGACAGTTTAGATTTGGGATTAGTGTTAGGACAATAATCATAGAAGTCGGGTTTTTATTATTATTGTCTGTTGTTAGAGATATTTATCGTAAAAACCGACTTCTTTCCCCGAAGTAAACTACGACAATAATCATAGAAGTCGGGTTTTTATTGCTGTTTTGTGTTGTTACAGATATTTATCGTAAAAACCCGACTTCTTATCCCCACAAAAATTTAAGGTTTTATAGCTTCTTTTCATAGGAATTCAGTAATTGAGGATTCGTTAGTCTGTTAGTTAAAAAAACTTTAGGTTTCTAGGCTGTACCCCCATGCTGATTTTGATCTAGCTGATGATTATTAATCGTAGAGAAAATACAAATCATCGCTCCTATTAATATATAATCAAAATGTATCTTCTGACTTTAGCAGCATCTGATTGTGGGATTATATTTATTGAGTTGAAGTTCATCTTTGACCTCATGTAATTAATTAAGGAGTAAATTTCATGACAGAAGCAGATACGTTAGATACCGAATTATTAGATGAAGAAGAATTAGAAGAAAAACGTACATTTAATTATGACCCAGAAAAAATAAATATTGTTACTAAGGAACCAACTATTGATATATTATTAAGGCGAATTGATGAAAAAACTCTCAATTTAGCATTTGATTTTTCGCGAAAAGCAGGTATCTGGAATATAGAAGCTAAAAGCCGTTTAATTGAATCTATTCTTATTAGAATTCCCTTACCAGCTTTTTATATAGATGCTACAAATGAAGAAGAATGGTTAGTGGTGGATGGTTTACAAAGATTATCTACTCTAAAACAATTTGTGATTGATAAAAGTTTTAACTTGACTGGGTTAGAATACCTAATTGAGTTAGAAGGAAAAACCTATGATCAATTAGAACGTAGATACCAGCGTCGTATAGAAGAGACTCAAGTTATAGTTTATCTAATAGCAAAAGGTACACCTATCGAAGTTAAATATAATATTTTTAAACGTATTAATACTGGGGGTATACCTCTTTCTAATCAAGAATTACGTCATGCTCTTAATCCCGGTCAAGCAACAAAATTTTTAGAAAAACTCGCAAATATAAAAGAATTTACACGTCTTGTTAAACTCGGTGAATCTCGTAAAAAACGAATATATGGTTGTCTGCTAAAACTGCTAAACTTATAACTCGCTTTTTATGACGGTCAAACAAACGATAATTATAAATGTACATCCGTTCGGGGAATTTACTGTCAGTCATAAATTGAAAGTTTCATTAAAAAAAATGACAGGCAAAATACCCATCAAAGAAATACTTGATCTACAAACAAAAGATTTTAGATTTTGACCTTCAACCTTTAACCTTTAACCTTTAACCTTTAACCTTCTCTACATCCACTTCGGTAAAGCCACCTCACAAGTTATAGGCTGTTCATTTACAACTTTCAACTGTGAATTAATAAATCTATTCATCCAATTTTGTAAATAAATTTGATTAGCATCTTGCTCGGAAGGATTGTTAGTATCTGCTGGATAAGGCATTAATCCCATAATTGCCGCAGTAGTAACACAGTACATTGATTTTTGAAAACTTTTACAAATTTGCACCCGTAAATCATCTTCCCCACGACGAGTTTGACGATAAATATTGTGTAAATATTCGGGTAAATAGTGACGCATATCCTGCATTAATAATGTCGGAGGAATACCAGCACCACCAATTGGTAAAGGATCTGCATACAATGCACCATATTGAAATCTCCCTTGGTCTGGAGGAATTTGATAAGCTTGAGCATTGTAAGAAACTGTACCGTGAAAAGGTGTTCCTCGGAAGAAAACTGCTTCTACATAAGGTACTGCTGTATCCATCAAAAAGGTTAAACCAGCTTTTTTGGGAATTATGTCGTAAACTTTATCCCGAATTTTTACAGCATAGGTAATAGGATTATTCGCATTTGCCACCAAACCCTGTTTTACATGATCTACAACTTGAGGAATTGATCTAATTTTACCTTGATCATAGAGGTCTGATAAACTCATAAATGCATCAGACATAACGCGCCAAAATTGTCCCAAACCGCTGTAATAAGAACAAACTCGTAACTGTTCAAGTAAAAATTCTGGAAACAGTTGATTAACACCCAAAACTAAAGGATTATTTTGAAACTTTGCATTAATAACTGCTTGCGCTAAGCGTCTAAACTCTTTTGAATCTACATATTCATCTAATCCACCACCACCGTGCCACATCATTGATTTCATGCAGTATTCGGCGTATTCATAATTGATTCTATCGTGTTGCCAGTGACGCAGTAATTTTTTAAAATTAATTTCGCCGTTAAAATATTTAAAAAACGGGAAGAATACTAAAAATTGATTTTCGGCAAAGTATATTAGATTCTTTGAATAAGCATCTAAAACAATACCGTAACTGTGAAGTACCCCCACGACTTCAATTAAATTTTCTGGAGTATCTAGAAGTAATGCTTCACCATTTAATAGACGTTCAATATATTCAGCTAAAGGATGATTTGTTGGTATGTTTTTTGTAGTAGTTTTAACCATAAAGGCTTCTCCTATAAGAGCAAATGGGGGACAATGGGACAAGGGGATGGGGAGACATTATAAAATTAACAACTAACCACCAACAACTAACATTTATTGTTACTTATTAAAAGACACGTTCACAATCTGATTTTGTGCATTCATCATCACGTTAGTTGTTGATTGAGTCCAACGGATGAGCAAATTCGGTTGAATACCAAAAATTACGATTAAAACTGCTAAAACTATAGCTGGTATTCTATCAGACCAATAGACACGGGGTAAATTAGTTACTTGTTCGGATAAGCGTCCGAAAAAGGCTTTACTCATTAGAATCAAAAAGTAAACGGCAGTTAAGCCGGTTCCAATCATGCACAGTAAAGTTTGGATGGGAAAAACTGCAAAACTGCCCCGAAATACGATAAATTCCGCAATAAACCCCACCATTCCCGGTATCCCAGCACTTGCCATTACTCCCAAAACCATCAAACTACCAATTAAAGGTAAGCCTCTTTCGGGATTTAACAATCCTTGGATAACATCTAAATCGCGACTACCTGCTTTTTTATAAATTACCCCTACGAGCAAAAACAGCAGCGCTGAAATTAAACCATGGCTAACCATTTGCATGACAATGCCTAATATGCTTAAAGGTGTAGCAGCAGCCGCACCTAAAAGAATGTATCCCATATGTGCTACAGAACTGTAAGCTACCATTTTTTCATGTCTTTTTGGGCGATCGCGCAAGATGCACCGTACAATACACTAACTACTGCCCAAGTTGCCAGCCAAGGACTTAAGTATGTCCAAGCTTCTGGTAACAAATACATTCCAAAACGGAGCATACCGTAAGTTCCTAATTTCAACAGCACCCCAGCCAGTAGCACGGAAATTGGTGTGGAAGCTTCGACGTGAGCATCCGGTAACCAGGTATGTAAGGGAACTAAGGGAATTTTAATCCCGAAACCGATTAATATTCCCAACAACAGTACAATTTGTGTCGCTAAGGGTATAGAGCTTGTGTGTAAGCTATCTAAACTAAAACTAGAACTACCACTCAGCCAAACTAAGCCCAGAAAACTGGCTAAAACCAGAATTCCGGAAACAGCAGTATAAATCAAAAACTTGGTTGCTGCATAACCCCGGCGCTCTCCACCCCATATGGCAATCAGCAAATACAGAGGAATTAATTCCAATTCGTAAAATAGGAAAAATAGTAGTAAATCCTGGGATAAAAACGCTCCTGTAACTCCCGCATTGAGCAGCAGCAACAAAGAATAATACAATCGATGTCGCGCTATAGATGTATCACTGGTATAAATAGCTATGCCAGTTAACAATGCATTTAATATCAACAGAGGTAAAGATAAACCATCAATTCCAATATGATAATTCAATCCCAATACATCTATCCAAGGGATGAATTCACCAAATTGTTGATTAATTTCACCTAAATTAAACTGACTAGCTAATACCAATGTCCACAAAAAAGCAATACTAGCAATAGTTAAAGCTATGCCACGGGAAATTTTTGGTGTAATACCAAAAGGCAAAAATCCAATCACAGCCGCCCCTAAGAGCGGTAGCAAAATTAAAATACTCAGCATAGAAATAGTTGTTAGTTGTTAGTTGTTAGTTGATGGTTGATGGTTGTTAGTTGATGGTTGATGATTGATGGTTGTTACTTGATGGTTGTTACTTGATGGTTGATGGTTGATAACCACCATCCACTAACCACTAACCACTATCCACCATCCACTAACTTTAAAATGGTAAATTATCAAGCAATCCTAAAGACCAGCTAATAAATAAGCCGATTAAACTGACTCCAAACACGATCGTCAGCAAATAGCCTTGAGAACGTCCGGAAATGCTGTATTTTAAACCTTGTCCGCTGAAAATAGCTGCAAAACCGACTAAATTTACTAATCCATCGACTAAATAGCGATCGCTCCAAGCGGAAATTTTCGATAGCAACCCGACAGCACTGACTATGGTGACTCGATAAATACGATCTATGTAAAAGTCGTATCCCAATAAATCTTGGATAAATCTCCAACTGAAGACTGTTGATCTAGACCAAGCTTTATGTAGATAAATAGTAGAACCGATAACCACTCCTATTAAACTCGAAGAGACTAATGCCGCTAATACATACCAATTGATACTTTCCCAAGTTGGTAATAAGTTCCATTGCTGAAGCATCATTGGTACTAACAAAGTCACCACAGTTAGGGATACCATTGGTAATGCCATTGGCCAATGCACTTCGGGAGTGCGTCGGGTTTTTTGTTGTGGTTCTCCCCAAAAGGCTAATCTAAATACCCTTGTCAAATTCAAAGCTGTCAAACCATTAACTATGATTAAAATCCCAATTACCCAAGGACTAGTTATATAAAAACCATCAGCCCATGACAGCATTGCCCAAAAGCTTCCCAAGGGTAATAGCGTTACCATACCAGCCGCACCGACTATAAAGGCTGTAGTAGTTGCAGGCATCCGCGACCATAATCCGCCCATTTCGGTGATATCTTGAGTCTGGGTAGTATAAATTACCGAACCGGCGCTCATGAATAATAAAGCTTTGGCGATCGCGTGAGTAAACAACAATAACAATGCCACAGCGCCTTGTTCCATACCGGCTGCGACAAACACTAAACCCATGTATGCACTGGTGGAATGAGATAAAGTTCGCTTGATGTCTATCTGGGCTATAGAAACTAAACTCGCACCAATTGCTGTCATGGTACCGATAATTAATAAAGCATTTAAGGCTATTGGTGATAATGCTAGAATCGGTTCGAGTTTGTAAAGTACATAAGCACCACCAGCAACTACCAAGGAGTTTCGTAAGACTGAAGCTGGGTTAGGACCTTCCATTGCTTCATCTAACCACAAATGCAGGGGGAACTGAGCGCATTTACCGGCAGGTCCGGCAATTAATGCTAAACCGAGTAAAGTTGATGTTAAAGGACTTAATTGTGCTGTTTGCGCCCATTTGTATAAGTCGGAGAAATCCCAACTACCTGCCATAGTACCTATAGCTACCACGGACATCAACAACAATAAATCTCCTACCCGTTTGGTGAAAAATGCATCTCGCGCTGCTGTAACTACCAACGGTTGAGCGTACCAAAATCCAACTAACAGGTAAGTTGAGAGAGTTAAAACTTCTAATACCATGTAGCTGAGTAACAAAGAATCGCTGATAGCTAAAGCACTCAACGCTGCTTCAAAAAAGCCCATCAAAGCAAAAAATCTTGCTGTTGCCCAATCTTTTTCTAGATAACCTAAAGCATAAATTTGCGCTAATAAACTCAATCCGGCAACTAAAACTGTCGCACCAAAACTTACTGACGATATCTCTAATGCAAAAGATAAATTTAAATCGGCGGCTGTAAACCAATTTAAAATAATAGTTTCTGGTTCGCTGTTCCAAATTTGTTTAAATACGAATACACTATGAAAAAAAGCTAAACCTGTTGTTAATAAATTCAAATAAGCTGCTGGTCTTGGTCCGGTACGCTTAATTAATCCCGTTGCCCAGGGTAAGGTTAACAACGCACCCACTAATCCATATAAGGGCAAACACCAAGTTGTTGAAAATAGAAACTCATTCATTCAAATTTACCACTATAAATACTCTTTAAATAGTTTTTAAGAACTTTTCCTATTTCTTTTAATACTCTAATCTAATCAATTCTAATCAATCAGATCAAATATCAATTCATTTTTTCTCGGTTGACACTGTTCACAAATTACTTGACAAAAGAATCGAATTGTATTCTCAATATCTCACTCTTTTTTGAATATTTTTTTGATGAGTAATCCTTATTTATTGTTTCAGTTTTCTTAATTAAAAAACCTACAATAATCTGTCTGATAAGAAAATTTTATATTTCCTTTATATCTTTTTCGCACCATATAATTATGGATTCGGAAAGTAGGCTCTAGAACTGTTTGAGACTAAAGTCATTCTTCCCTATGTCAAATTTACGCTTCTATGAAAGCGGTTTGGGCAAATGTGATAAAAAAAGTATAAAGCAGAAGTGTCTATTCTAGAAACCGTAAACTTCGATTGAGTAGAGAGTAATAGTAGACCCTCGATCAAAGATATGTTAAGTTTTTTAAAATCCTTTGATTACAAACTATTATAGTAATTTATATTGCAATGGGTGCAAAGCTTTCATATGCTTAATTTGGGGGAAGTTTTTTTTCAGCTTTTTAAATGAGCATACCCGTCAAAAAAAGTCTTCGTAGAGTCATAAATTTAGTAAAGTTGTTGGAGTCAGTAAATGCCTATAGCAGTTGGAATGATTGAAACTAAGGGATTTCCCGCAGTAGTAGAGGCAGCGGATGCGATGGTGAAAGCCGCTCGCGTGACCTTAGTGGGTTACGAAAAAATCGGTAGCGCTCGTGTAACTGTAATCGTGCGTGGAGATGTATCTGAGGTACAAGCTTCAGTTGCAGCAGGTATCGAAGCTGCAAGACGGGTAAACGGAGGTGAAGTTGTTTCCACCCATATTATTGCCCGTCCCCATGAAAACTTGGAATATGTTCTACCAATTAGATATACCGAAGCAGTGGAACAATTCCGAACTTAAAGACTATTGATAATTTGAGATGCCCGGCATATTGAATTTATTTGGGGAAAAAGTAACCAATTGTTAAAAAATCTAGTTGTTATTTAACACTAATACAGGAACCTAGAAAATCAACCCTTGTAATCAAACCTACTATTGACGCAGAGGGTAATGCAGGTTGTAAGATAACTTTTGCAGCTTGAGAAAAGTTTCTCTCTAGGTCTTTCCTAAATTAACTAGATATATTTGGTTAAATCTGAGTGAGGAATTTAGCAGCGCTACAGGATTACTATAGGTTTACGACTAGCTAGACAAATCAAAGATACCCATTTGTTTACACCATGGGGAAAGTCAATTTAGGAAATTTTTTGAGGATAGAAAGTAATGTCAATTGCAGTTGGAATGGTAGAAACTCTGGGTTTTCCAGCAGTGGTGGAAGCAGCGGATGCGATGGTGAAAGCTGCTCGCGTCACCTTAGTTGGATATGAAAAAATCGGTACAGGTCGCGTTACCGTTATTGTTAGAGGAGACGTATCAGAAGTTCAAGCTTCAGTTGGAGCAGGAGTTGAGTCTGTGAAGCGAGTGAATGGGGGACAAGTATTGTCTACTCATATCATCGCTCGTCCCCACGAAAACCTAGAATACGTTTTACCAATTAGATATACCGAAGATGTAGAGCAATTCCGGGAAAACGTGAATGCAATTCGTCCTTATGGTGGAAGACCGTAATATGGTAGAAAGGAATGCAAATTGCCAGAGTTCGCGGTACAGTATCTAGCACGCAAAAAGATCCAAGTCTTAGAGGAGTGAAACTGCTGTTATTACAGTTAATCGATGAAGAAGGACGTATCCAGCCAGAATACGAAGTTGCGGCAGATACTGTCGGTGCAGGAGTTGATGAATGGGTACTTATCAGTCGTGGTAGTGCTGCACGTCAAATTTATGGCAACGAACAGCGTCCAATCGATGCAGCAGTAGTGGCGATAATTGATACAGTTTATGTGGAAAATCGCTTAATTTACAGCAAAAAAGAACAATATTAAAAATTAGTTGTTAGTAGATAGTTGTTAGTAGATAGTAGTTAGTTGTTAATCAGATAACTCCTAACTCATAACTCTTAACTCCTAACTCCTAACTCTTAACTAATAAAAGAACGTATTTAAGGAGAAACAACGCTATGAGAGTCCGCAGTATGGCGGCTCCCCCAACCCCATGGTCTAAGAATTTGGCAGAACCGCAAATTCACGAAACTGCTTTTGTTCATTCGTCTTCCAATATTATTGGAGATATTGAAATTAGTGCGAATGTAATTATTGCTCCAGGGATTTCGGTGCGAGCAGATGAGGGGTCGCCATTTTATATAGGTGAAAATACTAATATTCAAGATGGTGTTGTTATACACGGATTAGAGCGAGGTCGTGTACTGGGGGATAACAACAAAGAATACTCAGTATGGATAGGTAAAGACAGTTGTATTACCCATATGTCTTTGATTCACGGACCATGTTATGTGGGTAACAACTGCTTTATTGGCTTTCGTTCCACAGTATTTAATGCCAAAGTGGGCGACGGTTGTATCGTGATGATGCACGCCTTAATCCAAGATGTGGAAATCCCTCCCGGTAAATACGTACCTTCTGGGGCTGTGATTACCAGCCAACATCAAGCTGACCGTTTGTCAGATGTAAATCCACAGGATCAGGAATTTGCTCATCATGTAGTAGGAGTAAATCAGGCACTGAGAGTGGGTTATCTTTGTGCCGAAGATAGTAAGTGTATTGCAGAAATTCGCCAAAAAATAGACATATATAATACAAACGAAGATAAAGGTTTAGAAAGGAGTATTGAAGTGTATAACAATGGTTTGGATACTCAAACAGTAGAGCAAGTGCGCTATCTGTTAGAGCAAGGGTTTAAAATTGGTACCGAACACGTAGATAGTAGACGTTTTCGCACTGGTTCTTGGCATAGCTGTGAACCGATTGAAGCCAGAAGCGTAGGTGAAGCAGTATCAGCCTTAGAAGGCTGTATGAGTGAACACCAAGGCGAATACGTGCGTTTATTTGGAATCGATGCCAAGCAGAAAAAACGGGTATTAGAAACCATCATTCAACGTCCAGATGGTTCGACAAAACCAACTATAGTTTCAACCTACAGCGCTCCTGCAACCAGTAGTAATGGTAGTTACAGCAGTAGTAGTTCAAGTAATGGTGGTCGTAACAGTAGCTACAGTAATGGGAATTCCAGCAGTGGTAGTTCCCCATTAGATAGCGAGACAATCGATCAAATGCGTAACCTACTCTCAGGAGGTTACAGAATTGGTATGGAACACGTTGATAGCAGACGCTTCCGTACAGGTTCCTGGCAAAGCTGTAGCCCAATTGAAACAAAAAATCTCAATGAGGCTATTTCTGCGTTGGAAGAATGTATGAGAAGTCATGAAGGCGAGTATGTGCGCTTAATTGGTATTGACACCAAAGGGAAACGCCGGATATTAGAAAGCATTATTCAACGTCCCGACGGTTCTGGTGGAAGTTCATCCAACGGTAACGGTAGTTCACATAAGAGCGATACAAGGTCAAATTACGCCTCAACTTCGAGTTCTACTCCCGTAAAAAGTTACGGTACAGCGAGTGGTGGTACCGCAACCCTTACCAATACTCAATTAAGTACCGAAGTTTTAGAAGAAGTTCGACATTTGTTGCATGGCGGTTATAAAATCAGTGCTGAACATGTAGACAACCGTCGTTTCCGTACAGGATCTTGGTCAAGTTGCGGACAGATAGATTCAACGAACGAAAGAGAAGTACTAAGTATCCTCGAATCTTATCTCGCAGAATATCCAGGAGAATACGTCCGCTTGATTGGTATCGATCCGAAAGCCAAGCGTCGCGTAGTCGAAAACATTATTCAACGTCCGTAATCGAATTTTGGATTTTGGATTTTAGATTTTGGATTAGGGGATAGGGGATAGGAGTTAAGACCACCGGAGTTAGTTTTGTAGAGACGGGGCGTATTGCTACGTCTGTACGGGAGTTAGTACCACCGGAGTTAGGAGTTATTTCCCCCCATCCCCTTGTCCCCCCATCCCCATCCTCCACCAACGAGGTAAAATAGGTAAAATATGTCCGTGCCGCCACTGCGCCTATATAATAATTTCGAGACTTTTTTCAGTGGCGAGGTGATTGTTCATGCTAGTGCCGTTATCGCGCCAGGGGTAATCATGCAAGCGGCTCCCAATAGTAAAATAATTATCGGTTCTGGAGTTTGTATTGGTATGGGGTCAATTCTCCAGGTCGATGCAGGAATTTTAGAGATCGAATCGGGAGCAAATTTAGGAGCCGGTTTCCTGATGGTTGGCGCAGGTAAAATTGGTGTAAATGCTTGTATAGGTTCGGCTACAACTGTCTTTCGTGCTAGTGTGGAAGCGGGGAAAGTCGTTCCGGCAGGTTCGGTTATTGGAGACAATAGTAGGTCTTTGAGGGAATCTTCCACTGAGGAAATGAATGGTAAAGTCAAGCAAACTCAGTTACCTAGAACTGAACAAGTCGAGGAAGAAATTTCCTCTCATCTTCCCAATTCTTCAACTTACGTTACTCCCCCCCTTACCCCATCACCTCGTCCTTACGTTAGTCCATCTCCAATTTCGTATTTTTCTCCTGTTAAAGATTCAATAGAAGAAAAAGCTGTTTCCTCGGATTCAGCAGCAGAAGAATCAGCCGAACAATCCACCAATGTTAATTCAAACGGGGTTGGAAATCATATCTATGGAAGAACTAATATTAAAAGTCTGTTAATAACTTTATTCCCTCATAGACAATCTTTGGATACACCCGTATCTGAGGAACAACAATCGGAAGATGGATGAATTATTAAGCACACAGCGATCACTTAGTGCAAGCGAAGCTATCGCAAAGAATGCATTTTTAATGATAATTATTTTTCATGCTTCATCCTCAATCTTTTATAGAAGCTAAAGTGAAAGGTAAGGCGTAAAAACAATATGTTTAATTTTTATCCTTCACTTTTTATAGTCAATGGGAATTTTGGGGAAAAATACTAATGCATTCTTATAATCAATCTTCATCACACAGTCGGGAAAAAACTAAAGGTGCTGCTTTAGGGTTAGTATCTACCCAGAGTTTCCCTGCAATCGTGGGAACGGCGGATATGATGCTCAAATCTGCTGGGGTTCACTTGATTGGATATGAAAAAATTGGCGGGGGACATTGTACTGCTGTGATTCGCGGAGGGGTTGCTGATGTCCGTTTGGCTGTAGAAGCTGGGGAACAAACTGCTAAGCAATTCGGACAGTTTATTTCTAGCTTGGTAATTCCTCGTCCTTATCCTAATCTAAATATAGTATTACCTATTACTAGTAGACTAAGTGAAATTGCTGATGGTTCAACCTATAATAGATTGAGTAATCAAGCAGTGGGGTTAGTAGAAACAATCGGGTTTCCGGCGATGGTAGGAGCGGCGGACGCTATGCTTAAATCAGCAGATGTTCAATTAGCGGCTTATGAAAAAATCGGCTCTGGCTTGTGTACTGCAATTATTCGCGGTTCTGTAGCAAATGTTGCAGTAGCAGTAGAGGCTGGGATGTACGAAGCAGAACGCATTGGAGAATTGAATGCGGTGATGGTGATACCTCGTCCCTTAGATGAGTTAGAGCAAACTTTACCAGTAGCAAGTTGTTGGATTGAGGAGCGTCAACCCGTAAGATTACCAATTAATATTAAAGAGCAAGTTGGGGAAGCAGAATTAATCGAATTGCCAGAATTAAACAAGTTACCCGAAAAAGTAGTCGAAGAAATATCGATTTTACCGGAAGTCGAAAGGTTAGAAATGGGTGAGTTGGAATAGAAATTGGTAATTGGTAATTGGTAATTGGTAATTAAAATCTGTGAAATCCGTGTAATCCTTTTTAATCCGTGGTCTAGGGATGTGCTTACTTAATAATAATAACTTCTAAACGTCATAAGTTAAATACCGAATTTTGAATAACCAACATAGACTTTTCTCTATGTAAACCCTCAGATTTTTTTCGTGAGGGAAAGCATTTTTTACTTAATTATTCGGTAATACTTATATATATATCTCTCTATGAGAGAGCATCCTTTTGAGGGTGTTTATTTATGAAGTGTTATAAGAGGATAATTACCATTGAATCAAGCGACGCTGCACCAGTTAAAAGTGTTCGAAGCTGCGGCACGACACGGTAGTTTTACTCGCGCCGCAGAGGAGTTGTTTCTTACGCAACCCACCATTTCCATGCAAATAAAACAACTAACAAAATCGGTGGGAATACCCTTATTTGAACAAGTTGGTAAACGCTTGTATCTTACGGATGCAGGACGAGAATTATTTGCTACTTGCCAAGAGATATTTAATATTTTGGCTAAATTTGAAATGAAAGTAGCGGATTTAAAAGGATTAAAACAAGGGCAATTACGTTTAGCAGTAATTACCACAGCAAAATATTTTATTCCACGTTTATTAGGCGCATTTTGTCAGCTTTATCCGGGAATTGAGATTGCTTTACAAGTAACAAATCATGAAGGAATTCTGGAACGAATGACGAATAATCAAGACGACTTATATATTATGAGTCAAATTCCAGAAAATCTTGACATCAATTATCAAGAATTTTTAGATAATCCTTTAATAGTTTTAGCTCCAATTAATCATCCTTTAGCTGGTGAAAAGAATATTTCAATATCAAGGTTAGCAAATGAACCTTTTATTATGCGGGAACCCGGTTCTGGAACACGAAGAGCGGTGCAAAAGTTATTTGAAGAAAAGAATGTAGAAGTGAAAGTAAAGTTGGAATTAGGTAGTAATGAAGCGATTAAACAAGCTATTGCCGGAGGCTTAGGAATCTCGGTTTTATCTCGTCATACATTAATGCCTTATGCCGAGGATTTAACAGTTTTAGATGTAGAACATTTTCCCATAAAACGCAGTTGGTATATGGTTTATCCCAACGGTAAACAGTTATCGATTGTTGCACGTGCCTATTTTGAATATTTATTAGAAGCTGCAAAGCAATTTGCTTCAGAAACAGCTTTGTATGGGAATAGGTAACTGATAACTGGTAACTGATAACTGATAACTGAGTAATAAAATCCGTGAAATCAGTGTAATCCTATTCAATCCGTGATCTACAATTAACCAGCATAACCGTTCGCAATTAAGGAAAACTGGCAGTGGTTAACCAGGAAATACCATCGCGTAAATTTGTCGAAACAGATATTGTCGCAGTTGCTGTTTATACTAATCAAGCATTAGTCACACGCCGTGGTGCAATCAAATTATACGGAACTGAGCAGGAATTAATCATCTCACAACTGCCAGAAACTATTGAAACGGAGTCGGTGCGGGTTAACGGTAAAGGTAATTTGGCTGTGCGTTTGTTGGGTGTAAATGTGGAGCGTATTTACACAACTGAGTCAGTAGTAGCGCGGATATCACAGTTAAATCAACAAATCGAGGAGTTGGAAGCACAGAAACGTCAATTTCAAGCTCAAATGGATGCTCTAGCCTTACAATCGCGGTTTCTGGAAGGTTTGCGGGAGAAGACTGAGGAGCAATTTTCGATTAGTTTGGCGCGTAAAAGCATTAGCTTGAGCGAAACTCTAGATTTACTCAACTTTCTCGGCAGTCAGTATACTGAATATGCTATTTCCATGGAAGATTACAAAAATCAACAACGGGAATTAGATAGTCAGTTGGAAGTGTTACACGCTTCGTTACAACAAATTCGTTCTCCTCAACCTAGTGTTAGTTTTAATTTAACGGTGGGAATTGAAGCTTTGGGTGCGGGAGAGTTTGAGTTAGAAGTGTCTTATGTAGTTAACAGAGCAAGTTGGAAACCGCTTTATGATATTCGAGTTGATCCGAAAAATCAAAGCGTGAATTTGATATACTTGGCGCAAATTGTGCAAAATACCGGCGAAGATTGGACAAATGTAAATTTAACTCTTTCTACAGCTAAACCCGGTAGTGGAACTTTACCACCGAAGCCTCAACCTTGGTATATTGATATTCCCCAACCACTAATGAATCGTAAAAGAGTAAGAGGGTTTGCTGATGCATCAATGGCTGCACAATCTCCTAATTTTGATGTTGAGGAAGAAAATTATATCTCGGAAATTCAAGAATTAGAAAAAGAAATAATCCAAGCAGAGGTAATTACAGCGGAAGTATCTCAGGAAGGAAATGTAGTTACCTTTAATTTAGATGGTAGTGGAAATATACCCAGTGATGGCGCACCTCACAAAACTACTATTTTCCAAGATGATTATCCCTGTAATTTTGGCTATATAGCAATGCCGCGTTTGGTAAGTTTTGCTTATCTACAAGCTAATGTTAAAAATAATTCCCAGGGTACTTTATTACCGGGTAAAGCCAACATTTTTCGCGAGCGCATTTTTGTGGGAGTTTCTGATTTACAAAATATCGTACCAGGTGAAGAGTTTAAATTAAACTTGGGAATTGACGAAGGTTTGAAAATTGAACGGGATTTGGTTGAGCGGGAAGTCGATAAAAAATTTATTGGCAATATAAGCAAAATCACTTATGGGTATAAATTACAAATTAGTAATTTACTTGATAATGAAGCAAAATTAGAATTAATTGAACAACTACCAGTAAGTCGTAATGAACAAATAAAAGTACGTCTCAACCGCACAAATCCGCAAATTCAACCTGGTGAAATGGGAATATTAAAATGGAATCTAACTCTTGCACCACAAGACAAACAAGAGATTTATTATCAATTTACTGTAGAATATCCACCCCAGTTAACTGTGATAGGTTTGGATGTATGAGGTTAAAGGTAGAGAGTTAGGAGTTAGGAGTTAGGAGTTAGGAGTTAGGAGTTAGGAGTTAGGAGTTAGGAG
>JAAUSO010000240.1 GCA_012033205.1 Richelia sp. SL_2_1
TCAAATCCTGCCAAAACCTTATCAGTAGAGGTTAAGGGGTCGTTGTCTTCTCCCAAGCGGGCGCGTTTTCTTACCATGTAATTATTCTCCTGCTATAAATTGCGCGATTGCTTTGTAGGGCGCGATTAATTTAGAATCGTCAGCATAAGTATGTATTGGTTCCCCTGCCAAGTTGGATTCGGTAAACTTGATTGACTTGGGGACAGGTTCAAATATCTGGATACCTTTAAGTCGTTGACGCAAAGAATTCAATACATCCTTAGTCATAACGGTGTTTTTCTCTGCCATTGTCGGCAGCACCCCCAATATTTTTAACTGAGGATTTAGACGCTTTTGAATACTTTGAATGGTTTCTAGTAGCTGGGCTAATCCCTTGAGCGCAAAAAATTGGCATTGAACCGGAATCAATACAGCATCCGCAGCCGATAAAGCGTTAACCGTTAGTATTCCCAAACTCGGCGGACAATCAAGAAGAATGTGTGAGTATTGGCTTTTGACAGGTTCAAGTTGCTCTTTAAGAATGAGAAAATTGCCCACCTTGGTCAATATCTCGGTTTCTCCCTTAGCTAAGGTAATATCAGCAGGAAGCAGCGAAATACCAGATTTGGTAGACACAATCACTTCACTAATTTCCGCTTGCTCCGTAATTAGGTCGTATGTACTAAGTTGTTCGTCGCCGACTTCTACCCCCAATCCCACGCTGAGATTCCCCTGGGGGTCTAAATCCACAGCAAGACAGGAGCCGAACTCAGCCAACAGACCACCCAGGCAGATAGTAGAAGTAGTCTTGGCGACTCCTCCTTTTTGATTGGCGATCGCGATAATCATGATAATTAACTTGCTGACAAGTATATAAGTTGACTTGTTGACAATATAGGTTGAAGACAAGCTGACAAGTTAAAGATAACAGAAAATTTTAGCTTTGGATAAAAAATATACATTGACCAAGCCATACCGGAGTTCCCGGCATCACCGTGCCAAAACGGGAAAATTGTACGCTAAGGCTGAAACTCATACATGACAAGTATTTCAGCGATACTTGTTTTCCTTGACCCGCAAAGGACGCAGCTTATCAAAACTGATCAATGGCTTCAAATTCCAAACATAATCACCCGTAAGATTGATATGCTCCCAACCCAATGGTGACAAATGTTGCAAATAATCTACGGGAATATCCATTCCCTCTTGTTTCAAATAATTTACAGCTTTTTCTAAGTACACCGTATTCCAGAGAACAATCGCAGCAATTACCAAATTCAACCCACTGGCTCGATAAAATTGGTCTTCATAGGAGCGGTCACGCACTTCACCAAGCCGATTAAAAAACACCGCTCTTTTGAGAGTATGTTTCGCCTCACCCTTATTTAACCCCGCCGTAGCCCGTCGCCGCAGTTCTGGACTCTGCAACCATTCCAAGGTAAATAAAGTTCTCTCAATCCTCCCCAACTCCCGCAAAGCCAAAGCTAAACGATTCTGCCGAGGATAAGAAGCCAATTTCCTCAACATCAAAGAAGCTGTCACCGTCCCCGTCCGAATTGAACTAGCGAGCCGCAGAATCTCATCCCAAGATTGCTCAATCAACTTCACATTAATCTTGTCACCTAAAATAGGTGCTAAAGGCGAATCAGAGGGTGTGGGTTCAAAAGTATACAGTTTTTTATCGGGTAAATCTCGCATTCGGGGGGCGAATCTAAATCCCAGCAGATGGCACATTGCAAACACATGTTCAGTATAACCACTTGTATCCGTGTAATGCTCCTGAATCTGTAAATCACTCTCGTGATACAGCAAACCATCCAAAACATGAGTTGCGTCCCTAACCGTGGCGTTAATTACCTTAACGTGAAATGGAACATACTGATCGGAAATATGCGTGTAAAAAATCACGCTTCTATCTTTACCATACTTGGCATTAATCTCTTCATTAAAACTGCGATGTCCAGCCGCTTTAAAGCGCTGACCATCAGAAGAAGATGTCGTACCATCACCCCAATAGGCAGCAAATGGGACTTGTGTATGAAAATTTACCACCTCAGCCATTGCCTTAGAATAAGTTTCATCGCGGATATACCAATCTGCCACCCAAGCTAGCCGCTCAAAGGACATTCCGCTCGTCGCATCAGCCATCCGCGTAAAACCCAAATTAATCCCATCAGCAAGCAGAGCGCTGAGCAAAACAACTTTATCCGATACTTCTTCCCCTGAATGTAAATGGGTAAAATGTTTAGTAAATTGCGTCCAAGAATCAACTTCTACTAACAAATCAGTCAGCTTAATTCTTGGCAGTAAACTATGAACTTTTCTACTGAATTCATCAACATTCTTCGGGACAGCATTGGTGAGAGGAGTGATAATTAGTTGCTCATTTTCCATCCTGACATCTACCAGTTTATTCTCTGCCATTAAAGAAGAAACAAGCGCTAATTGTTCGGATAATTCCAGTGACCGTTGTTCGATATAGGTAGTAAAATCCGTCGTCACTGCCACAGGTATTGTATGAGAAGAACACATTGTCTGCCATGAACTATCTGCTAACAAATAATCCTCAAAATCTTGGAATTGCTTCGAGCCTGCTACCCAAATATCCCCAGAACGTAAACCATTACGTAATTCAGCTAAAGCGCACATTTCATAGTAATGACGGTCAATAGTATCGCCTTTAAATACGTGTTTTGACCAACGAGATTTAACGAAACTAGTATCTGCTGATTCCGGTACATTTCGACCACCAGATATGTTTAATTCTTTAATGACTTCTAAAGCTTTAATAACTGGTAAACTAGCTCCAGTAGCTTTGAATTCAAACGCCTCCAACAACTTAGGGGTATAACGTCGTAACTGGGAATAACGGCTATCAATTAATTCTAGATAATCAAAATCTGCGGGTCTGGCTAGCTTTTCAGCTTCGACAACACTATTGATAAACTTTTCCCAATCCAGTACCGATTCAATTGCTTGATAGGCATCATTATCTTCATCTCTAGCTGCAATTAATGCCTTACCGACTTGAGCATACAATCGGACTTTTTCATTAATGGCTTTGCCATCATATTGAAACTTTTCGCCATGCTTATGTTGGCTTTTATTGAACAACTTACCTATTATTTTATCGTGCATCTCTATGGCATAATCGACCAATGAAGCACTCCATTCAATTAGAAAAGCAACTAAAATCGCATAGCGCCTTAGTTCATCCAGCCTAGACAGGTGAGCAGGTGTAGACTTCGCACCAGTTCTGGTAAATTGCAACAGACGATTTTGGTGTACTTTTTTCAAACACCCAGAATCGAGATTCAAATGGCGAATAAACTCCAATTGTTCCACTACTTTTAAAAAGTTTCTCGGACTAGCTTGACCTGGTGGTTGACGCAGCCAAATTAAATCAGTCAACTTTTTAGATGGTTCTAAAATTAATAACTTATCTAGTGCTGTCTTTTGTAATATTGTTAAACTTTTAGTTAACTCAATGCATACTAATTTTTGAGCGCGATGTCTGACTTCCCAGGCTAAACGTTCTACCGTAGAAATAGCAGGAATAATAATTTGACGTAAGCGCATCTCATCAATTAATGCTCCTACAAGTACCATTCCTTTATCTGATGATATGGCAAATGGTAATAACCATTTTGAAAGTTGCTTGTATGTAGATATATTAAAAGTATGAAATCGAAAATGATTTTGAATTTCTGCCAAATGTTCGCGTCGAGTTGTATCTCTTTGGGAATATTCTTTATGAATAGTCGGGTCAAGTTTTAATTGAGATGCAATATAAAACAGTACATCTGCCGGTACTACTTCTCCTAAATTCCAAACACGACCGGGGAAACGTAGGTAACATAACTGTACGGCAAAACCCAGACGATTGTGCGGTCTGCGGCGCTGTTTAATAATATTGAGTTCGTCATTACTAAAAGTATAGTAGCGAGCTATATAAGCAGCAGTTATTGAAGTGGGAATTTCAGTAAATTGTAATCGCTGTGTTGGAGATAAAAGTTCGCGTGTTGCCAATTAGATTACCTGTTTTATATTTTTTATTTGTCAGGAAAGCGGAAAGAATTATCGTGTTTATATCAATTAAGAACAGGGATGATTTTGTTTATAATTCGTACCGCAGTAAGGGCAAAACTTGAATTTCAAAGACATAATTGGTTCATTGCAACTAATACAATGATTTCGCAAGGCTTGATTACTTAGTATTCCGTTTATGCTTTTCAATATAAAAATCAGTACCACTAGCATTTTCCCTATCACCTTGATAATAAGTATCAACGTATTCTAATATTTTCGATGCCCAAATAGCTAAACCTTGTTGAACTTCGACTGTCGCGCCAACGATATATGTAAACTCGTTCATCTATAAACGAAGTGAGTAAATTAATTATATTCTTGTAGGATATAAATGACATTTTTAATAACAAAAAAATCATGGCTTTGTACTTTTTATTGACGAATACCTATTCACTATTACTTTTTATGAAAAATAAGCTGTGAATGCAGAAGACAAAAAAATAATTAGAATCGTTTCTGTAACCTGTCCAGCGTTTCTCTAATTACAAATAAAAATAATCATCACGATATTCCTCTAATATGTATCGATTTTTCTGATTTAAATCAATGGTTAGAGATAATTTTAGACGCGAAATGCAACGGGTATGTTGTAATAATATTATTTTCTGAGGGGAGTAATGAAAAGGTAAATTGCAATGATTATTTATCTTCTTTTTTGAAAACTTATATAAAATAATCTTTAACAAATATTTATGCAAATATTTGGGTGAATATATAGCACTGTAAATTCTGTTCTTACAAAGGTAATCATTCTTTAATAATTTGCAACTACTTTGAAATATCAACAAAGCTTGATAAGAATTTATCCAATTATCAAAATCATCAAATTTTATTGGTGAATCCCAATAAAAGTTGGTTATTTTCTTCTTCGGTAGATTGATAAATCGAAAAATAGACAAAAAATAATCATCAAAACGTTCTAAAAGTGGTAGAGGTAAAGAACTTTGTTCCACAACACAATGACCACTAAAAAATATAAGTGTTGGTTCTATATTTAATTCTCTTTTCGTTGTAATTGCTGACCCAGCGATGGCAGTACTATTGAAGATTACTCGTTTTTCTTCTGTGTCTTGTATCAACAGGTTTTCGTTTAGCTGCAATCTTACGAACAATTCTTCTACTGACAAAATAAGTAAATTATTAGTTCCACTAAAATTGTTAGGATTTTGAGTAATTATTGCACTCAATTGCTCGTTTTTCGCACAGACAACTTCTTCCGCAGAATCAAAGTCTGGAAGACAATAGGTGCGTGCTTCATCTCGGATGCTTTTAGTAATTCTGATAACGCGACCACACAAGATTTTTTCTACATATAAAGCACCATCTTCACCCAGTCCTTCTTCCAATTGGATTCGTTTTAAGCACTTATCTGTAACGTACACCTCAACCTGCCGAGATTTTTCTATTTCTGCTAGCAATTTTTCGGAATTCTCTACAAAGCCGCTGCGATTGATAAAAAGCTCTATTAGCACATCTGCATCAACCATAACTTTTACTTTTGGCTCATCACCAGTTGGCTGATTGAGATAAGGGTGTTTCATAATTGGCTTATCTCCCTTTAAGACTTCCCCGAGGATCTTCGCTCTGAGCTTTGGGTTCTGCCTCAGAAGTTTCTACCTCAGCTTTTGTATTAGTACCCCATCTCTCCCGCAATTCTCGTAGTTCTTGTAATGAGAAGCCTTTAGACTTAGGCTCCTCTCCTTCTGGTGTAGAAACATATTCCACTAAGTCTTCAGCTCGACAACCAAAAACTTCTGCTAGCTTCAAGTATTTCTCTAGCTGGCTAAGTCCATCATCTTTTTCCCAATTCTGAATTGTGTTTGGGGTCACGCCAACCAAAACTGCTAGCTGAACCTGCGTCAGTCCTGCTTGTTCGCGAAGGCTGGCAACCCTTGATTTTGGTTTTTGAGGCATAGGTCAGTTTCCAATAAACTCTTTCACTACTATTATATTCTTATAATCAAGTGACTAATCAACTATATATATTTAACTCAATAATAACACCAAAGAGTCACACCAATTTTTTTGGGTTATACTGAGATGTAAGGAAGACCACACATTTTTTTGTAAAAAAGAGAGGAATTTTATGCGTACAATCCAAGCCCAGACTGCTATCGAAGATAATTTTGAGCAAGAAGGGGTGCTATCGGAAGACGAAACACCTGAAATATTAGATATTGATGCGAGCGAGTCTGGGGAGTTGCAACCCTATTCTCAGTATCCCCAGGCTGATAAACCGAAGATTTCAGTAAATGATACTTTCTTTAGCGAATGGGCATCATGGCGACAATTCTTTTCTTTGCTGCTTAAAACCGGGGGGTGGACGGTTGCTGTATTGCTCGCATTCCGATTTGTTTTAATCCCACTGCTGACAGCGGGCAATACCCCGGTTGCTTTAACATTAGCAATCGCAGTTAGTATTTTTCTTGTCCTCTGCGCTGTTGGTGCTTTAGTAAGGGATTTCAAAAGATAGCGCAGCAAGAGCTATAGCTTTCCCTCCACAACTAAAACAAATTGTTAATTAAACTTGTTTACTAGTTTCTTCATAAAAATTTGTTAACAAGTTTAATGCTTGCATATGCTCAAACTGGCATTGACCCATTAGCCGTAAAGATACATTAATATCCCAGTACCCACTACTTCAAAACTCTTTTTCTGTCGGACTATAAAACATTACGCCGCCCTCCTAACCAATACCCGACCCACCACTAATATTCTCCCGATTGCCGTTAATAAACGTTGTCGGCATTATATGCTGGAAAATGATATATATCTCAGGCTATGACTCATCGTCTACCTACCGCGTACAATAACAATAGTGTCCATGAAGCCTCCTTAGTCTCCCCATCTAGCGAGGAAGACGTTTTTAAAGATTATTATTTTCCGAATCGTCAGAAAATCAAGTCTTCTACCCAATTGATTGATATGTGGCTTAACTCAAGTCGCATCAAGTCTTCTGAGACTCGGCGCAGCTACCGGGCAATAGCTTCCGATTTGGTTGCTTGGCTTGAAAGTAAATACAATATGCCCGATTTAAGATTATGCAACCTAGCCCATTTGCAATCTTATATTACTTACCTAGAGGACGAAAAACCAGTAAGACATACTGACCGTATAGGTTTATCGAAGAATACGATTGCCATTCATGTATGTGCAATACGTTCTTTGTGGAAGTTTGGCTGCAAGCAATCAATAGGTTACTTTTACCTCAATATAGCGTCTGAGTTAACTGTTGAATGGTGTGATAACACGGCACAGCGGGTTCTGTCCCAAAGAAGAATTGACAAGTTAGAAGTTGCAGCCAAGGAAGTTTCTCAGCGCCATTGGGCTTTATTTAATTTACTGTTCTACTCTGGATGTCGTATTGGGGAAGTAGGTAAGACGAATACTAACCCAAGCGGTTTGCTGTGGCGACATTTCCAAGAAGATACGGACGAAGAAGGCGACCCGATTCTTATACTAACTATTACTGGTAAGGGGAATAAGGTAAGGTCTTTACATTTAGATGCTGAAACTAGCGAAATTCTAATGGATATGCGGGGTACAGCATCTGATGATGACCCGGTTTTCCGCTCGGAAAGCCCCAAGGGTAAGGGGAAAGCATTAAGCGACCGGGGGATTCGCTGGATGATGGAACAGGTTTCCGATAAGGCTGGTATCAAGTTTAGCCCCCACTGGTTAAGACATAGCCATGCGACTGTAGCGCGTCGCAATGGTGCAACTACTTTGGATATTAGGGAACAGCTTGGGCATACTACCGATACTATGACCAGCAGGTACGCAAAGATGACTGATAAAAAAGGTACTTCTCAGTTGGTGAGGAAACGCAAGTAAGTTACTGGTGCTAGCTATTTTTATATAGGAAAGCAGCTAGTGAGCGTTATGTCCCCACCTGGCACTCCAACATATCTTCTGGAGTACAAATAGCTCCGCGTGAAGTGTTAATCGGTTATCGCGCACGGTGACTATCATATGGGTTATTAAATTCTGCTATAACCTGCGTCGGAGAGCTACCCCCGACTTACAATTACTAACCGATTCTTTATACGGATTGTTGATTTAACCAAGCTTCTAAATCAGCAACTTCCGAAAAGTCTAATAAAGCTTCTCCTAAGCTTTCTAATTGTTCAATTGATAAACCATTAACTTGCTCAATTAATGATGAATCAATTTCTCCAATACGACGATTTAGCTGACGTATAACTAGACGTTGTTCTCCTTGGAGGTTTCCTTCTTGTATTGCTCGTTCCCGGTCTTGTTGATAAAGTGGTTCTAATCTCATAATTAACTCCCTATCATCTTCTTCTAAATTTTGATTTGCTCTCAAGTTCTGTCGGAGGTTGTAAACTAATTTTAACGTTGCTTGTTGAAATGGGTTTGATGGTGGCAATTCTTGCAACTCAAGCATTGCTTGTTCTTGCACTCTACCCCTACCCAAAAGCCTCAACCACAATGTTTCTATAGTTTTAGGTAGTTGGTGTATTGCTACAATTGCGCTGCGTAAATTGTCACCTAAAAAGTATACTCCGGGCAACCATCCCTCTTTTTGTTTGATGTTAAATCCAGATAATACTGTCTCAGATGCTGTGGGAGTCAAAACCCA
>JAAUSO010000241.1 GCA_012033205.1 Richelia sp. SL_2_1
TGGTTGGATAGAATACAGATGAACCTCACCCCCCTTCCCCCTCTCCTTGCTAAGGAGAGGGGTGGAAGCAGAGGGGTGAGGTTGGGAGTGTATTGGACTCAACTGAAAACTGCTATATCTGATTTTAAGTTGTGCGGTGCTTGTCACCTCGTTAGGTTGAGGTGACATTGCCTTTTGTGTTTAATATGAGTCGGTGATTGGTAAATTAATCATGAATATCTGGCAGTTTAAACCGCTGCTATGTAAGCAAAGTGTAAACAATATATATCAGTTTTCTAAGTTATTTCACTTTCATGTATAGTAAATATACTGAGGTTATTTTTTTGATTTCGCATATTTGTGCATACCCTGGTTTGTCCTCAGAACTATAAAAGGTTGAACAAGCGATCGCTGATAGCGATAAAAGAGGAGTAACCAATGTCTAACGGTTTGAAGAGTTTTGCTTTAGCTAGTTTAGTATTATCACTGGCTTGTGGTGTTGGACTTGCAGCAAATGACGTGGTAGTCAAGCATACTTTGGCACAAACTGCGACAAGTTCAAATACTAAAGCAGATGCAGATAAGTTGTTTCAGGAAGGAGTACAGCAGTTTCGTCGTGGGGAATATCCCAAAGCATTGCAGACTTATCAACGGGTATTGGAGATTCGGCGAAAATTGGGTGATAAAGCGGGTATTGGGCAAACTCTTAATAATATTGGACAGGTTTACAATGGGTTGCTTCAACAGGAAAAAGCATTAGAAACTTTACAACAAGCATTGACGATTCGTCGAGAAATTAAAGATCGTGCTGGAGAGGGAGAAACCCTAGATAGTCTTGGTGGGGTTTACCTTGCTTTATCACAAGATGAAAAATCGTTAGAAACTTTACAACAAGCTTTAGCAATTCGCCGTGAAGTTAAAGATAAAGTTGGGGAAGCTGTTACTCTGAGTCGAATGGGTTTGACTTACAGTTTCTTAAAGCAACAAGATAAAGGCTTGAAACTTTTACAACAAGCACTAGCGATGCATAGAGAATTGGGGGATAAATACCAAGAGGGCTTGACTCTATTTAGGATAGCAGCAGCTTACAACAATATAGATGATAATACCAATGGTTTAGATTGGTTGAATAAAGCTTTAGCTGTGAATCGTGAAGTTGGAAACCTGGCTTGGGAAGGTAGAAGCTTACAGCAAATAGGATATGTTTATTTTAACAAAAAAGAATATGGCAATGCATTGAAATTTTTCCAACAATCATTATCGCTTATTCAATCAGCAGGAATTCGTCCTTTTGAAGCTAGCATTATGACTAGTTTAGGAGACACTTACTTTAAACAAGAGAACTATGATAAGGCAATTGAACATTATCAAAAAGCATTACCTATAGCTCGTGAAGTTAAAGATAAATCTCTTGAATTTCAGATTTTAGTATCTTTAGGAGATAGTTATAACAAAGTAAAAAACTATGAGCTTGCTTTAGAAGCTTATCAACAGGCGTTACCCTTAGCGCGGGGATTGAAAAACAAATTACAGGAAGGTATAATTCTTTTTTCCATAGGAACATTTTATAATTTACTAGGTAAACCTGAACAGGCGATCGCACCTTTAGAGCTATCATTATCGATCGCCAGAGAAGTCAAGGATAAATTTTTAGAAGCTAAAATTCTTAGCCAAATTGCAGGAGTGTATTTCAATCGAAAACAATTTGAGCAGGCTATTGAATTTTATCAACAAGCATTAGCCCTTGAAAGACAACCACTAAATAATCCTCCTGTGCAACTTGAGATTTTACTGCAAATCATGGGGTTATACAATTTAAGTGCTATCGAGGCTGGAGGAAAGAAAGATTATTCTCGTGCTATAAGCCAAGCAAATCAAACGCTGAACTTAGTACCAAAAGCATTAACTATTGCAAGAGAAATCAAAAATCCATCAGCAGAGAAAGAAGTGCTGAATATACAAAGTGACGCTTATTCTTCAATAGGTTATTTTTACCTGAACATGAAAGAATTAGCCAAAGCAGAAGAATTTATTCAACAAGGTTTAACAATTGCACGACAGTCTGGAATTTTAAAAGCCGAGAGAAATGCTTTATCTTACCTTGGTGGAGTTTACATTGCTCAGGGGTACAACACCAAGGTAATTGAAATAGGTCAGCGAGAATTGGAAATTGCTCGTATACTTAAAGATCCTTTCTTTGAAGTACGAGCTTTATTAGGGCTTGCTTCTACATATAATGTTTTGGGAGATTATGAACAAGGTATTCAATTATCACAGCAAGCTTTAACAAAATCAGAAGAAATTGATATTGAGAAAGTACCTGAAAACCTTAAAGAGTATGCTTTGAGAAGCAAGCCAGATGCTTTAGGACTTTTGAGTTTAATTTACACTAATCTTGGCGAATATGATAAGGCTCTGGAATTTGGTCAAAAACGTTTAATTTTAGTACAAAGTTTGAAAAAGCCTAAATTGGAAGTAGAGCCATTGATTGGTTTAGGCGATGTATATAATCATCTCGACGAATTCCAGAAAGCAATTGGATTTACCCAGCAAGCTTTAAAAATTGCCAAGGAAATTAAGAATTCTAACTTGGAAGCAGAGGCATTAAAAAAACTTAGTACAGCTTATGCAGGAAAGGGAGATTATCAGCAAGCTTTGGAATCTGCACAGCAAGTATTAGTAATTGCAGAGAAAACTAAAAATTCAAATCTGAAAATAGATGCTTTAAATATCCAAAGACAAATTTATACTAATCAAGGCAATTTTCAGAAAACTCTGGAATTGTTTCAGGAAGTGTTGTCAATTACGAAGCAAAATAATGACCAAAATTCTGAGTGGACAACTCTTATTGAAATTGGAGCATTCTACAAAACTTTAGGAAATGAACAAAAAAGTACTGAATATTTACAAGAAGCACTTACCCTAGCTCAGAAAATAAAAAATCCTCAGTTTGAAGGCGTAAGTTTATTTCTTATTGCCTACAGCTATTTTGGAAAAGACCAACCTGAAAAAATCATTGAATATGCAAATAGAGGTTTAGCAATTTTATCCAAAACCAAAATAATTTCAATAGAAATAATAGGTAATTATGTACTTAGTCTTGGTTATGGTGAGTTAAAGAACGAGCAAAAAGCGATGGAAGCAGCCCAAGCTAGCTTAGAACTTGCAAGAAAGTCAAAAAATCCTAGCCATGAAAAGGAGGTACTCACATTTATAGGAGATTTACAGCGTAAGTTTGGTAAAAAGCAAGAAGCGATTCAAACATATAACCAAGCATTAGCAATTAAAACCCAAGCCAAAGCTGTAGGTGCTGATTCTGGAATTTATGCTGGATTAGGTCGTGTTTATGCTGAATTAAATCAACCTAATGTTGCAATTACTCACTACAAAGAAGCTATCAACCGTATTGAAGAAGTACGCAGTGGCATTAAGTTATTAACGCCAGATTTACAGGCTTCCTTTTTAGAATCAATAGTTGATTTTGACAACGGCAAAATCGCCGATACCTATCGCGAATTAGCCGAATTACTGATTACCCAAGGAAGACAAGCAGAAGCACGACAAGTATTAGATTTATTGAAAATTCAAGAAATTCGTGATTTTGCTTCAGCTAAAACAGATACAACTGCAAAACCTCAACTAACCATAACCGAAAGCGAGAAAAAGATTCAAACTGAAAGCGAGTCGATTATTGCTTTATCGAGACAGATTAGTGAATGCGATCGCACTAATTGCAAAGAAAGAAGTAAACTCAACGATAAACTCACTGTTGTAATAGATGAGTTCAACCAACAGTTAAAAACAATTGACAAAGAAATAGAGACTAGTTTAGGAAAAGATAGAGCTACACTAGATCCAAAGGATCTTGGTGAAGCTGCAAATATTGTCAGAGCGCAGCCAGATACCGTGATGATTTATCCGTTTGTACTTGAAGATAAACTTTGGTTATTGCTGTATTCTGGTAAGGCAGCGAAAAAGTTTTGAAGTCAAAGTTAATCGGGATGAGTTAGGAAATACCGTTAAACAATTCCGCGATTTAATGAAAGAATGCGAAGCACACGCTTATTGTGGTGCTGAAGATATCGCGAAAATTAAACCAGTTAGTCAAAAGCTTTATAGCTGGCTTATCAAACCTTTGGAGGGAGAATTACAAGAAAATAAAGTCAAGAATCTAGTATTTGCACTTGATAGAGTTACTCGCTACATTCCTATGAGTGCATTGTACGACGGAAAACAATATTTAGTTGAAAATTACACGATTTACAACGTACTTTCAGCAAGCTTAACCGATACTACTGCTAAACTACCCACAAATATTCGAGATACAAAAGTTTTAGCAATGGGAGTATCAAATTCCGTAAGTGGTTTCCCCGCACTAAGTAATGTACCAAAAGAAGTAGATAATATTGTTAAAAGTAGCAAAGATGATAAAGGAGTATATCCAGGAAAAGAATATCTCAATCAATCCTTTGATTATAAAACCTTGCGAGATAATCTTATAGGTAACAATATTTTACACCTTGCAACTCACGGGGAATTTGTTCGGGATAGGAAAGACGCATCTTATTTACTATTAGGAAATGGCGAAAAACTAGCAATACCTGAAATACAAACCTTAGCTGATTTAGGCGATATACATTTAGTAGTACTTTCCGCTTGTCAAACAGCCCTTGCCGCTCCCAGTCAAGATGGAATAGAAATAGCAAGTCTTGCTTATTCTTTTCTCCATAGAAAAGTAAAATCTGTCATTGCTTCATTATGGCAAGTTGCCGATAGTAGTACCAGCGAGTTAATGCAAAACTTTTATAATAATCTCGCAAATAGCAAACAACCAATTACTAAAGCCGAAGCGATGCGTTTAGCTCAGTTACAGTTACTTTATGACAAAGATGTGACTGTAAGTGATATTAAAAGAGCAGGAGGTTTGATTCCAGAAGGATTGCAATCATCATCAGGTAAAAAACCTGAGTCAAAAACCTTTGCTCACCCTTATTATTGGTCTCCTTTTGTGTTAATTGGAAATGGTTTGTAACGTTTTTATTAACCTCACCCCACCCTTACGGGTACCCCTCTCCTTACTAAGGAGAGGGGAAAGGGATGATGTTCATCTTTAGTCTGTAAAGTTTTCTAAAAAATCTCGTAAAATATATCATTAATTTAGACTATAACAATGAGGATAACAATTACCCATTACCCATTACCCATTAGCAACTCCCAATTAACCATTACCAATTCCCAATGTCCAATTTCAATCTCAAAATTCAATTAATCGAAAATAGTTGTTTATTTGAACTCGCTTGGGGTGAAGGTCAACAACTTAATGCTACCTTAACTTATCCTCAAAGTATCGCAATTTCATATCATGAATGGCAGCAATATTATCTTAAATTTTATAAAAATTCATTCAGAGGAAAAGTAGCCGATATCGGAACTATAGCAGCACCTCCAATTGATTGGCGTGCTAAATTGGTCGAAGCAGAAACAAAGTTTTTATATGAATTTCGTCACTGGTTACGCAGTGCAGAATTATATCAAATCCGCTCTACAATTACCAATTATCAATTACCAATTATCAATTACCAATTACCAATTACCCAAACTAATGTTTTTATCACCTGCAATTGCTTAGAATTAGAACGTTTACCTTGGGAAGCTTGGAATATTGGGAATGAATTCGCTGTTAATTCTGATATCAGGATTGTTCGCAAACCAATAAATATTACTAAACCAAATACAGTTCCTATTCGTCATCGTAAAGCGAGAATTTTAGCAATTTTAGGTGATGATACTGGTTTGGAATTTGCAGATGAAAAAAAGGCTTTAAATTCATTAAAAAAAGTTGTTGATGTTAAATTTATCGGTTGGGAACCGGGAAAGGATATTAATCAATTAAAAGAGGATATTGTCAATGAGCTTTCTGATAATATCGGTTGGGATATTTTATTCTTTGCGGGACATAGTAATGAAACTAATTTAACTGGAGGAGAAATTGTTATAGCTCCAAATACAGCTTTATATCTGAATGAAATAGTTCAACCTTTAACTATTGCCAAAGAGAATGGTTTACAAGTTGCAATTTTTAATTCTTGTAGTGGATTGAGTATTGCAAACAAACTAATTGATTTAGGATTTAGTCAAGTCGCAATTATGCGAGAACCAATTCACAATCAGGTTGCGGTTGAGTTTTTTCTTCAGTTTTCTCAAGCTTTAGGAGAATATAAAGATGTTCATCAATCTTTGAGAGAGGCTTGCGAATATTTACAACAAAACAATTATATCTATCCAAGTTCCTATCTTATCCCTTCATTATTTCGTCATCCAGCAGCAGATTTATTTCGTATTGAACCTTCTGGATTTAAAAGAGTTTTAAAAAGATTAAAACCAACAAATACAGAAGCAATTACAATATCAGCTTTAATTTTAATAAGTTTATTATATCCAGTACAAGATTTTTTACTACAGCAACGGTGGTTATTACAAGCTATTTATCGACAATTTACTAATCAAATCGAAGCACAATCAAAATCTGAAGTTATCTTATTACAAATTGATAATAAATCAATTCAAGAATCACCTATTCCAATTCCCGATCCTAGACCGATGAATCGCGAATATATTGCATTACTAGTAGATAAACTTGTACAATCAAATGCAAATATTATAGGAATTGATTATCTTTTAGATAGAAATCATGGTAAGAATGATGAAATGTTAGCAAAATCTATTTCTAATGCAATCAAACAATCAAATAATCCTACTTATTTTATTTTTCCAACTACTATCGATAAAAGAGGTCAAAAATTAGAGACATCACCTAAAATCGCTAATATTCACTGGAGTTTGTATGGAGAAATCAAAACTATAGATGGACATATACCAATTTTACCTGTATTTGATGAAGATTTAGATACTAAACCGTTTGCTTATCTATTAACATTATCCTATCAATTACAGCAGTTACCAAACTCACCACAACCAAAATTAAATAGTCAGAAAAATCTGGAACAAAACATATATAATTATCTTCAAGAAAGTAAGAATAATCAAAACACAATTTTAGAAATACCAAGAAATCGAACAAAAAAACTGACTGCGTTGAGTTATTGGTTAGGTCAGATGTGGTTACATCCAATCATGGATTATTCGATTCCTCCTTCACAAGTATATCGTTCAATTGCAGCATGGGAATTACTAGAAAGTTCAAGTAATCAGTATAACTTTAAAAACAAAATAGTTATTATTGCACCTGGAGGATACGGTGAAGCTGGGTTATCTCAAAATGGACAAGATAATCATAAATTACCATCTGCTACTAGTTACTGGTTAAATTTAGAAAATCCTGCGAATAATAACACTGTCATGATAGGTAGCGAAGTTCATGCTTATCTAGTACATCATTTATTAAACAATAGATTAGTTATACCAATTCCCGATATTTGGATGATTTTTACTGCAATTATTTTGGGAAAATTATCCTCTTATTATATACATAAAGATACTACTAATCGAAAATTATGGCTACTCGCATTTGGATTGCTAACTATCACTTATGGATTCGCAAGTTTACAAATTTACATCTCAAAAGTAGGGTTGCTTCTTCCTTGGTTTTTACCATCAATGACTTTTTGGTTTTACATTAAAAGTAGTTTATCTAAATACAAAAATGAGTAAATTGAATCTATTTTTGAGTAATTTGTTAATCTCGATCGTAACTATCAGTAGCTTTTTACAGCCTATATCTGTTGCAGAAGGACAAATACCACAACAAACTTTATCCTGGTGGAATATTTTCAGAAGAAAACCCCCTAGAGAAGAAACTCCGAAAACTTCTCGTCCTCAAAACCCAATATGCTTAATTTCCCCAAATGCATCTTCTCAAGTTATTTGGAACACTAAACCCTTATTTCTTTGGAAAGGTGATATCAACAAAATAGCAGTAGAAAATCTAGGTAGTAAAAAATACTTAGGCACTAAAATTGTAACTGGAAATCAAAGTGTAAATTATACAGGTCAACCCTTAGAACCCGGTAAAATATATAAATGGTTAATCTTCTTAAGTGAACTTGAAAGCGCTTCTCCCAGCAGGTTTGTTAACTTCAAAATAATGGAAGCACCAGAGCGAAATCGCATCACCGCAGAGTTAAAGCTTTTAGAAATATTGCAGAAACACAAAGGAGGAAATGCAGAGACAATAGCTTTTACTAAAGCCGAGTACTTTGCTGAAAAAGGATTATGGTCAGATGCTTTGCAGGAAGCCTATTCCGTTCCCAATCCGTCACCGGAATTATCCCAGATGATAAAGGATTTACCTTTGCAGTTGTGCGAATCAAAATAAATTGTAATTAAATTTGCAATTAATGTAGAGACGTAGCACTGCTACGTCTTTTTCAATTGGTGGACAAAACTGGTTGTTTAGGTATTGTTACGTATTTTTTATCCCGTTTCACGAAATTGTCGGTACTAATTCAAATACGGGGAGACGTTGCACTGCAACGTCTCTACACTATTTAGGGCTTGCTGAATAAATACAAAAATGTAATGCAGCATACATTTCAGACTAAAGGTATATATTCATGTGCAAGAAAAAACTCTAAAATGTCTTAAAACCCTTGCATTACCGTGAGAAGCAGCAAA
>JAAUSO010000242.1 GCA_012033205.1 Richelia sp. SL_2_1
AGCATTTAGGCAATATTTAGCATTTAAAAGCACCCAAACATATTTATACAGTTTTATCCGGAAAATCGCTGTTAGATGCGGTACATATAATTGGTAGATGCACCCTGATAACTGTCTCCCCCGGTAAGCCTACAAGCACGCTGGGGGATTTTTATTTTTGTATAGAGAGTCAAACATAAAGCTTTGCTAAGAAATCTATACAAATAATTAAATCTACTTAAGTACTTACTGAAGTAAATTATTCGTAGGTACACCCTGATAACTAACTCCCTCAACTAACTCAGTACCTACTCAGGGTTTTTTCCTAAGTAATACAACCTAAATTTTGAATTGTTACTCAGTCGTTATCCGAGTATAACCTGTATTAACCGCTAAGTAGCAAAATCTATTTAAGTAGAGCATTTAATGTAACACACTTATCGTCCTGTTTTACATTAGGGCTATCCTCAAGGGCAAGGCTTTGCAAGAATCGCCTTTCAACTTTCTTTAATAAAACTGTGTAAGCTTTGATATAGAAAAATTTTAGCGTGAGTACCTTTATGCATCTACACAGAAGTCGGGTTTGTACGATTAATACCTGTAATATCAAAAAACAGTCATCAAAACCCGACTTCTTACCCGACTGAAAAAATCAATAAACTACAATTTTAAAGACTTGATCTCACTTGTCGATCTAAGGGGTTGAAAAGTTCCCCAGATTCTAAAAGTTGGTTTTGACAATTGATGATTAATAATTTAATTGAGAATTATTAATTATTCAAAAAGTCTTTAACTATTAACTTCAAAAGACTTAACTTCTAGCACTGGACCAATCATAGCAGTTGTCATCACATCTTCCCGTACAATTCCGGTGACTTGTGCTTTTTGTCCAGCTTGGAGTAAGCTTTTATCTGCTCCTCTCATGATTTCATAGATTTTTCCATCTTCACCGACTAAAGCCCAAGCACCCATGCCAATATCGCGGCGTTCAACGGTACCTTTTACTGTAATACTCATAATTTTTTGTTAGTGGTTAGTTGGGGGGAATTGGGAATTGGGAATGGGGAATGGGGAATGGGGAATTGGGAATTGGGAATTGGGAATGTTCTAACAATTAATTGTGACTACCGCTATAACAGTGAGCAGTTAACAGTATCATTTTTATTCACTGTCAACTGTCAACTGTCAACTATCAACTGTCAACTAAACTGGTTGTTCTTCGTTTTTGACGACCAAACGAACGAGTATAAAGCAAAGAAGTGCATTAATAATCAAAAATCCACGAGCTAATATACCACTTCCGAGTCCCCAAACGGCTGGATCTGTTACACAACTTACAGCTAAGCAAGCTGCAACACCCAAACTTGAACCGATGGCAAACCACTTCCATTGTTGATGTCCGAGTAGTAATGCCATTAAAATAATCGGAATTAAAACGCTGGCAAATAATGGGTTAAAAGGATTGGTTCCCTGTAAAGTATTACCTAATTCGGGAATGGAACTACCTAAAAGACGGAATGGCCATTGAGGAAGGTCAAAGATGTAAAATCCTTTGAGGAAGAATAATCCAGAACTACCCGCAACTAAACCGCTGCCTAAACTCCAACTCCAGGTAAAGGGAAAATAAACTCGCAAAAACCAAGCTAATAAATAAGAACCTACTACCATTAAAATCTTCGGTAGAAGCGCTACAACACCGCCATCAATCCAAAAACCGGGGTTAAAATAGCCGCTATCGCGCAACCAACGGAAGAAGTCTTGAAAACTAATTGTTCCTTGCGCTCCAAGAGTCACTGCTGCTTCAGCATTTAACTGTCCAGCACCATAATAGTTTAAACCGTCATCTTGAATTTTTCGTGCTGATTCGGTAAGAACTTTGAAAATTTGATCTGGTTGTTCTACTCCTGTGGCTTTAATGAGTGCAGCAACACCAGCAACGTGGGGTGCAGCCATACTTGTACCCTGCAAACCAAGGAAGACTTCTTCACCTTTACTGTCCATATCAACAGTCGCTTGGAGAATTTTACCAGCATCGCTACCGCCGGGAGCAGAAATATCTACTCCTGCACCATAATTAGAATAAGGTGCTTTTTCTCCGTCGGAACCTAAAGCTGAAACTGCAAAAACATTAGGATAACGTGCGGGATAGGAAGCAGAATTTTGGTTTTCGTTTCCAGCGGCTGCAATTATCGCTACTCCTTTACCGTGAGCGTAATTAATTGCATCTTTCATCAATTGACTTTCACCGCCGCCACCCAAACTCATATTAATTACATCTGCACCATTATCAGCAGCAAATTTAATTGCTTCGGCAATATCGGCTACTGTACCACCACCATAACTACTAAGTACCTTCAAAGGCATCAAACGAGCTTCATAGGCAATTCCGGCTACACCCCAACTATTATTAGTTGCTTGGGCAATAGTACCGGCTACATGGGTACCATGTCCATTATCGTCGTTCGCATTTTCTCTATCATTTACAAAGTCATAACCTTTGACAAATTCGGTTTCAACTAAATCGCGTACCTGAGTAATGCCGGTGTCAATCACCGCTACAGTTACACCTTTGCCTTTAGTTTTATCCCATGCTCCTTCAACGTTAATATTATGTAGGTTCCATTGTTTACTGTAAAATGGGTCGTTAGCACCTTTGAACGCTGGCTTTATTTCTTCTACGATAGTGTCGGGTGACGGTAAATATTCAGCCAAACGTGCAATTTCGTCTTTTTCGGGATTGCCCAATTCGGGAATTTTATATATGTAATTTGGTTCGATAAATTCTGTCTCTTGGGCAAATTCTGACTTACGCAGTTCTTTGATTCGCTGTTTATCCCCTTCGATAATATAAACATGATCATCCAGGGAAAATTTATTGTCTAATCGGTGCTTGACATTGTATTTTTGATCTATTGCTTGCAAACTTTGTTGCAATTGCTCAGTCGGGATATCTTCCCGGAAATTTAACACAATTGTTTCAAATTCACCACGAGCTGCAAGTCCCCGGAAGTTAACGAAAGTTAACAGGGCAAAACTCAACCCGATGACAAACAAGCAGAATAATATAAGTTTTTTCATCTGAAGCTAAAAGTCGCTATTTGTCAGTTTGAACTACCATAGCTTAGACTCAACCTTCTTTGCTTGCATTTGAAGCATATCTACAAACTTTATTCCTAGTTTGTTTCTGTTAACAAGTGCAGGGAGTAAAGAATAGGCAATAATAACTAATCATCCGGACTTGATGTTATTTGGTAGTTTGACTTAAGCGTATAATTATAATTGTTTGATTCAGAATTTTTGGAGAGACTCCAAAGTATGAGCGAAACAGCAGAAAAACTTAAACTCGAACTTTCTCAGCTTTCTACAAAAGAACGTGCTGAAATTGCTCATTTTTTAATTCATTCTCTGGATGAGGTTATAGATGATGACTTAGAGGCGATTTGGGACGAGGAATTAAGCCAACGCTTAGAGCAAATTAATCGCAATACTGCTATTGCAGAACCAGCGTCGCAAGTTTGTTCTGAGTTAAGAGAAAAGTATTCGTGAAGTTTATGCTGCAATTGCCTACTATGAAGCTCAAAAAGTGGGGTTGGGGTTAGATTTACTGTCCGAAGTGGAAAAGGTGATTTTGAAAATTCAGCAAAATCCCAATTTAGGAACTCCACATAAAATCGAAGGAATACGTCGTTATGTTATTGCCATAGCTCATATTAAGCGCAAACCTAATTACTGGAAGCAAAGAAATCTTGAAAGTTAATAAGCGTTCGCAATATTCTATTGACCATGATTGCTTTTAATTGTGCGATCGCACCACAAAATATTCTTTAAAAAAATCCGATCGCATCAATATCAAAGATATTTTTGAATAAATTTATATTTTACCTATATTATTTGTAAATTATTCAGGTTATCTTATGGAACGCGGACTTTTATGGTTGCCTTTGTTAATAGCATTTTTTTGGTTAGCTTGGCAAGGCTCTAGAGAATTTAAAAAAGTTGAAGGTTATCGTGTTTGGCAAAAAAAGTTTGACCGAGCAAAATATGATATTTACGCAGTGTTGGCTCAAAAAGGTAATGATATTACTTGGGGAAAACCGACTGTTCAAGGTATCGTGGATTTGCAAACTTTTTCTTTGAATGATGTTGAAAATATCAATCTGTTGATAGATGACAAACCTATTGATATAGAAAAATTACCTAGAAAAGCCCAAAAAATTGAATTAGAATTTGTATTTTCCGATGCCTTGAAATCTATTCGCATACCTTTTACAGAAATTCCCTTAGCCGGAGAATGGGGTAAATTTCTGCAAGGTGAATTGCAACGAATTGAACAGGAAATGGGCAAGTAAAAAACTATATTACAAGAAAGTACGAAAAATACAGAAAGGTAAAATTGGAAATTGTTGCACCCTGAGCGAGATAAAGGCACAAAAAATCTTGTACTTTAAGTTCATAATTAATAATTCATATTCTTTAACAAATTGATGAACATCAAATCAAAATCTCAGGTACCCGTCGCTTTAACTATTGCTGGTTCCGATAGCGGTGGTGGTGCAGGAATTCAAGCCGATTTACGTACCTTTGCTTTTCATTGTGTCCACGGTACTAGCGCTATTACCTGCGTCACGGCACAAAATACTTTGGGTGTGACACGGGTTGATGCAATGTCAAAAGAATCTGTAGAGCAGCAAATTCAGGCTGTATGCGAAGACATCGGGGTGCAAGCAGCTAAGACTGGAATGCTGTTAAATCAGGAAATTATTGCTACCGTTGTTAAACAAATAGAAACTTTACAAATTCCCAATTTAGTGGTAGATCCGGTAATGGTATCACGGACGGGAGCGCAACTAATTGATGATGAAGCTGTGAAAACTCTTCGCGAGAGTCTCATACCTTTAGCGACGGTTCTAACTCCCAACCGATACGAAGCGCAAATTCTCTGTGGCTTGGAAATTAAATCTCTTGATGATATGAAAGCAGCAGCCCAGACGATTCACGAAAAATTGAAAGTGAAAGCTGTTTTAGTTAAAGGTGGTGGAATGCAGGGAAGTTTACGGGGAATCGATATTTGGTTTGATGGTAAAAACCTCGAAACCCTACTCATCCAATTAGTAGCTACTAAAAATACTCACGGAACTGGTTGCACTTTATCAGCTGCGATCGCAGCTAATCTAGCACGAGGAGATAGTTTATTTAAATCAGCACGTCAAGCAAAAGAATATGTTTCTCATGCCTTAAACCATGCTTTAGATATTGGCAAAGGACAAGGGCCTGTAGGACACTTTTTCCCTTTGTTAAAGAATAATCCATATTCTTTTTAAAACTATTTTACATCGTTGTTTGTCAGGTGAATAATGTCACCTTAATATCTGAAAAATCTGATTTTTAATGATAAGTTTACTAGTATGTTTTATTGTAAAACTCGGTAAACATATTTTTTTATCTGTGAGACTTTCCTGTATGATTTACAGGTATGAGTAGGTGTTTTTTACACTTTCAGATAATTTTAGATAATATTTGTAGGAAATCGGAAGCCATTTATTCTTTATACTAAATAGTAAGTACCATACCAGTACCTATGGGAACAATTACAGATTCGGTCTACGATCGATCGCCAAAACCAGAAAATCAAGCTTATTCAGCTTCCGTACCTCTGAGCGTATATCGGCAATTAGCAGCAGAGTTGCAAGCAGCGGAAGCTGCAATCCATCAACTCAATCGTAAAAACGAATATTTAGCACAAGAAAATCACGTACTTCGTCAAGAAATCGCGAAAACCGTTAATGCTGTTTTACACTTGCAAAATGTAACTAATCATTCTGCCAATGCGGCTCAAAATAATAGTTATTATGATTCTTCTCAGCGAACAGCAGTTGAAGTAAAGGAGAAACATTATGCGCCACAAAATAAACAATACAAGCGGCCAAATACACCACAAAAGCGAGCAAAACGCCCACGTACATCACCAGTTGCTCCCCAAGTGACTGAATTTATAGAACCCATACCAGAAACAATATTTATAGAAGAACAACAGGCAAGCTATTACTATGCTGACGAATCAGAACCATCGCAAGTTAGTGGTTGGTGGTTGATTTTTGCAATTCTTCTGATTATTTTTATGGGTTTTGGCGCTGGTTACGTAGTTGTGCGTCCCCTTTTAGAAAATCATGGTCGTTAGTAATTTAATTTTAGACTAACTTTCGACTTAAGATTAAAGTTAATAATCAAAGTCATAATATTGCCATCGCTAGGAGGAAAAAGCCGTTGACTAACAGGTGACATTTAGTACAACACGCCAAAAACAAGTCAAAAGTAAAAAATAAAAAGGTAAAACAAAGAAAGCTGATTTTACGGGCTTTTGAGCAATTTTAAATAGTAGTATTATTTGCGCCGAACTGTGCTAGATTTACAATCTAATCTCGTAATTAATATTTAAATGATTTTTACCGACAAATAAGACAAATAAATTTAACACATATTTAATCATATTTGACCGAACAAGGTAAAAGAGTTATTGTCTTGATCTTTGTAATTTGTGATTTTTTATAGGTCGGCAATGGTACATATTATTGATAAGTAGTTTACCAGTTACCGCTCACGGGGCTGGGAATCTGGTTAGATAGATAAAACTAATTAAAGTAAGGAGACAGTTAAATGAAGAAAGTAGAAGCAATTATCCGCCCCTTCAAGCTGGATGAAGTGAAAATTGCTTTAGTCAATGCCGGTATCGTTGGAATGACAGTTTCCGAAGTACGGGGATTTGGACGACAGAAAGGACAAACCGAACGTTATCGGGGTTCTGAGTACACCGTTGAATTTCTACAAAAACTCAAAATTGAAATTGTTGTAGAAGATGCTCAAGTTGATATGGTAGTAGATAAAATTATTGCCGCTGCCCGTACTGGTGAAATTGGTGATGGTAAGATTTTTATCTCACCAGTGGCACAGGTGGTGCGGATTCGTACCGGAGAAAAGAATACAGAAGCGGTATAAAAAAATGAAGTCTGAAGTTTGAAGCGCCATCAATTTACTCTTCAATCTTTACACTTCATTTTCATTGTCTTGGCTAATTTTTCTACGGTTTAATTTGCTTTAATTGAGAAAGTAAACCTGTAAGCGCTTTGCCTCGATGACTAATTGAGCGCTTCACCTCAGTCGTCATCTCGGCAAAGGTTAATTGTTTTGGGGAACGCAAAAAACTGGATCGTAGCCAAAACCATGACTACCGCGAGCTTCCTCAAGGATTTCACCTTTACAAATGCCTTCAGATTCTAAAGCAATCGTACCATCAGGACGAGCAATGGCGATCGCGCAGGCAAATTGTGCGTTTCTATTGGTTTCGTCTCCCAATTCTTTTAATAACCTGGTAATACGTTCGCTATCGGTAGCACCATAGCGGGCTGAATAAACCCCCGGTGCGCCATTTAATGCATCCACTTGCAAACCAGAATCATCTGCAATTGCCCAATTATTTGTAGCAATTGCAACGGATGAAGCTTTGAGACGAGCATTCGCTAAAAAGGTATCACCAGTTTCTTCAACTTCTAATTCTTGCGGTTTGAGAACTAATTCCCAATCCAAATCCGCAAGATATTGCTGCAATTCTCGTAATTTACCAGGATTTGATGTAGCTACGACTAATTTCATAGTTCAAAGAAGTTAGGAGTGAGGAGTGAGGAGTTAGGAGTTTTGAGTTAGGAGTTTTGAGTTTTGAGTTTTGAGTTTTGAGTGAGGGAGTTACCAGTTATCAGTTGCGACGGTGTATGGTCGGAGATAAAGTAGTAAGCATATTTATTAAGCTGTTACGCATTTAATTTGTATAGTACTAGCGAGCAAGATGTTTGCGCTTCGCGCACGCTACGCGAACGCACTACAATCAATATGCTCGCACTACATCCCTGCGGCACACCTTGCGGTTAACGGACACGCTACTTGTTGACCGCATTATACAATAAACGCTGCACATCAGCCTAATAGATTACTGTTCACTGTCAACTGTCAACTGTCAACTGTCAACTCTCAACTCTCAACTGTCACTCTGCCCAATCTTTCGCCCAAGCTAAGGTTTTATGTACTTCCTCAAGGGTAGATGCTTCACAGTATAAGCGTAAAACTGGTTCGGTTCCGCTAAAGCGAATCATTAACCAACTGTTGTCGTCGAGACGGAATTTGTAGCCATCAATTGTATTACAATCAATTACTTGCTTACCTGCAACTTCTTTTAATGGTTCGCTTTGTAATTGTTGTAAAAGCTTTGCTCGTACTTCCATTCCTGAAAGAGGTAAATCGATGCGGTCGTATACTGAAGTAAAATTAACTTGATTTTGTAAATGACGGTAATAGTCGCCCAAATCCATTCCTGATTCAACAATTGCTTCTAACACGTATAATGCCGAAAGTAAAGCATCTCTTTCGGGAATGTGACTTCCATAACCTATTCCACCGGATTCTTCACCACCAAGTAAAACTTCAGCATCTAGCATTCGATCAGCAATATATTTATAACCTACGGGGGTTTCGTAAAGTGACAAATTATGCAATTTAGCGATTAAAGGAATCAAATCCGAACCACTAACAGTTTTAACTATTTCGCCGGTGAAGCCGCTGTCTTTGAGTTAAATGATCGATTAGTAT
>JAAUSO010000243.1 GCA_012033205.1 Richelia sp. SL_2_1
AGGCTTCATTGTTCTATATAACTCTTGAATTAATTGTAGTCCTTGCTTTGGATAAAGATGCTCAAGAGTATGCTCTGTAAAATACCATCCCACACATTATCATCACAATTAAGAGGAAATCTCAAGTCCAACTCCCAATCACGCCTATAAATGTTTTTTTTCAAAAGCGGTCTAAACGGCAATTGAAAAAAATCAGCATTTACCCAACCTTCTAAATAAGTTCCTCCACTACCTAAATTTAGTAAATTTTTATCATGAGCTTTTATTTTGGGCTTAGAGTTAAAGAGAAATCTTCCATATAAGCTTGTCAGTTCAAAGCTGAAAACTCCTATCAAACTGTTCTGATAATTGTCGTGAAAAATACTATGTTTTTTACATTTTGATGTCGTGTTCATAAATATTACCTTTAATTTACAACCTAAAAACGAAATATTAGAATTGATTTCACTTGTAAAATAAATATTCTCCAGCTTTTGGTATCTATCGCATTAGCTAAAACAGAACCAAATGCATAAGATATCACAGTCGCGATTGCAGCACCTAAACCAGCATATCTAGGTATTAAAAAAATGTTTAAGAATACATTTAAGATAGACCCAATAAGTGTTCTTCTGAAGGAAAGTTGAGTTAAACCTTCTGAGATAAACCAGGGAGAAGCACCAACTCCCATAAAGACAAATATACAAGCCCAAATATGAATTCTTAATATTATTGCAGCTTCTGCATAACTACTGCCAAATATCATTGTAATTATTATTGCAGATAGTAATGAGATTGGTACAGCAATAAAAATGGAAAGCAATCCTAAAAGATGAAGTAACTGTTCTAATTTTCGGTAATAAAGAGCTTCACTTACTTTTTTCTGTGCAAAAATTGAAGGAGTCACTGAAGAGACAATGACTGTCGGGACAAAATACCAAACTTCAGAAATAGAAGTTGCTGCTGAATAAATACCTACAGCTTTATCACCAAGCATTTGACCTAACATAATCTGGTCTGTTTTCACGTAAATCATGATAGCGAAACCAGACAAAATTAAAGGATAGCTTTCCTTCAGAAGACTCTTGGCAAGCGGAAAACTCCAACACCACAACCAAATTGAGTGTCCATTTACTTTATACGCAAGTATCAAACCGACCGCACCCAAAGCAACTTCTACTAATCCTGCCCAAGCAAAAGCAATAAGCGGAGCTTTCATTGTAATTAAAGCTAACTTCAGCAAAGTTACGATGATAAAAGCTGTATTTTTAGCAACCACAGTGTATTTTGACTGCACTTGCGACTGAAACCAAAAGTCAATCGTATCAAAGGATTTAAAAATCCCTACAGATGATAAAACTACTACCAACTCAATTGTCAACTTATCATCATGACGCAATATAAAAATCGAGCAAAATGCTAATAATAAACATCCAACACCACCAATTAATTTGAGCCAAAAAGCCGTCCCTAAAATTTGCTCTCTGTTTTCAGGTTCATGGACAATAGAACGAACTACTATGGCATCTAGACCTAGTGTAGAAAGAGTACTAAATAAGGCAAAAAAAGCAGTTGCATAATTAAAAATACCAAACTGCTGCACACCTAAATAACGAGCAATCCATACACTTATAAATAAGCCAACACCCATTCGCAAAATACGGTCTAAAAATAGCCAAACTGTATTGGCAAAAATTACACGGAATCCAGAGCGAGATTTGAGCAAAGATAGTTTTTGAAGTAATATATTCACTTAACAAGTTTGAGTAACTAACCAAAAATGACCACATCTAATATTTCCAAGATGCAGAAAAATCTGCCATTTCAGAGGTATACCCCATTTATCATCATCTGAATATTTCAGTAAATTTAAACTGGTATGATTCAGCGTCTCAACCCATTGCTTCTGCGACAAAAAGCAGACACCAACACCAGCAGTATTTGCCCCCATCTTCTTGGTAAAACCTGCGATCGCCTGGTTTGATGTCAAAGTAAATATTAAATGACTAGGCAAGCCATCAAAAAGCAAGCCGTTATACATATTCTCAAAAATAGATACCCTCCCACGAGAAGTTAATAAAGGAATCACAGCTTCAATAGCAGCAGCTATATTCCGACGGGTTTCTGAATAGGAATTGCCAACTAAATGATGCAACAACCAATTAAAACAAATTAGATCATATTTTCCATCTAACTGAGCTAGATGCTCCACTGAATCACAAATTAAATTTTTTCTACTATTGCTTTTATTTTTACTTAAAAGTAACTCCGAATTATCTAATACTGTCCCTCTGGACTTTGGATAATTAGATAGTAATCGATCCGCAAACAAGCCATTACCACCACCAACATCTAAAAAAGTAAAATCACCTTCTGGAAAATCGCGCTCGATTTGCTCTTTGATAATTTGCCACCGTTTATCATTTACATACTCAGTGTCAAACGTTTCCAGTTGTGAATCCTCAAGTTGTTTCATAATATTGATTGTTTAACTCATCTATTTAAGCGGAATTTAGTTAACTCTTTATCTCTATCATCTTCACTTTCCTATCCTTATCCACAGCTAAACAAATTACCCGTCTTTAAGCGCACAGGCTCATCACCACAGCCTCTTCATTGGGTATAGTTAATACTAACAATCGGTATTTGCTCAACCATCGCTTGAGCTATTAAAATTCTGTCGAAAGGGTCTTTGTGGTGGGACGATAAATTATTTAAAGCATAAATATGAGTTAAATCAATAGGTAAAATTTGGAGATTATTTACACGTTGTTGATTATCAATCAAGTTAGGGAGAGATGAATTTAGATTGAGCTTACCCAACTGCAATTTCATTTGCATTTCCCACACACTAGCAATACTCAGTATCCATATATTGTTAATATCAGTCAATAAGTTTGTGACTGTCTAAGATAACCTTTCTGGATTTGCTGTAGACCAAATAAATATATGGGTGTCTAATAATATATTCATTCTTCACCCAGCCAAAACTCATCAGGTAAAGGCTCATTAAAGTCTTCACTCATCCAAATTTCTCCCCGGTTTAAGCCAAGCACCCGTTGTTGTACTGGTTGAGTTGAAATTGGTTGGGATTGAGTATTTTTGTGTTCCAAAAACTCCACAAAATCTAGTAGTGTCTGTTGTTGCTCTGGTGGTAAAGATTGCACTTTGGCAATTAGTACCTCAGTAATATTCACACTTTGGGAAGTCATCTTTCCCCCTAAGTTAGTTTCATAGATTAATATTACTATTTTATGAGTTCTCAAAAAAACCACGTCTCAGAAGTCGGGTTTTGAGCAAGATTTTCTGATGTAATTAGGATTTCTCCAAAAAACCCGACTTCTTAAAGCTAACTAAACCGTCTCAACAACTCCTCCCGCCGTACTGCTCCCCTCTCCTTAGTAAGGAGAGGGGGTGGGGGTGAGGTTATGAGTGTATTCTATTCAATTGAAAACTGCTATATTATTGGGTTGAAAATTCCTCAAAGCGTCACACACTAGGGTGTTGATTTTGTAGAAAATACGCTAAAAAAAGTTCATACAATTTTTGTGTTCACCTAAACGCAAAGTCTATGTAGTATAGGCTTTTGCCAAATATTCACTAGATATTTAGCATGAACTTTTACCCCAGAAAAACACCCAAAGTCAACACCCTAGTCACACACCCTACAATACGAATTACGAATTACGAATTATATTCACACCCCGCGCATGTTTGAGGGTAAACTCTCCCACACAAGGATTACCATGTGGATGAAGTACCCCACTCACCTGTAACCAAAGCTCAGAAGGAGCCACTCTCACATCATAAGTGCTACCATTCCTCCTCACATGAAACCACTTACTTTCTTGACAATCCTCACACCAAAAAGCCTCCAACCACTCATTCTCAATCGCAACAGTTGTTTTACTATTAATCAATATCATCGCACTTTGTCGTTTTATCCCCCGTTGCTGTAACTGTCCAGCAGAACTAGCAAACAGAGGATACTTTTGACTGACACTATCTAAATAACATCCATGAATCGGACAATAAATAGCCCTGCGCTTAGAACGTTTGCGATTTCGCTCACACCTTCTCTGCACAACCACCTCCTCTTATAGTCATTCGCAAATAGACTAGCAGAAGGCTGCGTTGGAGAGACTGAGATCCAAAGACCATCAAAGCCCAACTCCTGATATAAAATAGGGGTTTTCACTTGAGTGGAGTGTAAATTTTATCTCACCCCGCCCTCCGGACACCTTATCAAGGAGAGGGGAAGGGGGTGAGGTTTTAGTAATCTGTCGCCAGGATGCCGATTTGCATAATATCCGGCGGTTGAAACCGCACGCCAGTTGCTACAACGGAGGGAGCCTCCGCAACGCACTGGCTCTACTACACAAGCGAAGTCCACCTGCGTGGACTAATTGATTAGTAACCCGCTCAGGCGGGTTTTGTTTGTGTAGCCGCGACTTCTAGTCGCCAGGTAATCTGTCGCCAGGTAAAATGTCGCAATCAGGGTTCAAATTGGTATAACTTCTTGATTTTTACAAGACGCAAACCTTGAGTGAGTAAGTATATTTCTTTTGTCTCAATTAGATTAACATTGTTCAATTAATTAGCAAGTGATTTGAAATACTTTTAAAATGATTTTTATAATTTGTTTTTCTTTGGATAAAAGTAATAGAAATTGGGCATGGAAAGATGGGGCCATATGCTTGTTGTCACGAGTAGTGCGAGCTTCTAGCTCGCTGATGACTAGTTCTAGCTAGTTCGCTGATGGCTAATAGGGAGCTTCTAGCTCCCACTTTTTGGGGTTTGGAAGGGGATAAGGGCGATCGCCATTTTTTATTTTTTGGAATTGAAGAAGGCTGTATAGTTTAGTAGAGTGGAAAATATGAGAACCACAACCAGAAGTCGGGTTTTTGGGATAATTTGCTGTTAGAAAAGATAATCTTGCAAAAAACCCGACTTCTAGAATTAGTTGATTATGTTGGGTTGCGTTGCACTTCAGTCAACCTACTTAATACTCCTAAATACTTGGTTCAAAAAATTGTGTAAATCCCTTTTGCTTTAAGCCGAGTTTGAGTTTCTTATCTCCCGTCCACAGTAAGCCATTTAATTCCATCGTGAGCGCCACATGTGGAGTATCAGTTTCATCAACATCACGACAAAGTTCATAGGCTTTTAATAGGTTATCTATTGTGATGAGGTCTTCTTTGTATAGGTTAATTCTTTTAAAAATATGTGGTATGTGCGAATAACTTCTTCTTCTGTCAGTTGAGTGAGTTTGACAATCTTCTCTTTACGTTTAAACAACTCAACTAAAACTAATTCGCAAATAAAAAAGTTGTAATCCATGCCGAAAACAACATCAGCAAAATTAGATTCGCTTCTTAATAGTGCGGAAAATAAAATATTTGTATCAAGAATAATTATTGGTTTTTCAGGAAGCACAAATAACTACCTTTGAAGTTTAGACTTGACATTCAGCCATACAGCATTATCAACTTCATCGGATAGATTGACAACAGCTTCTGGAGTTAGGCTACTTTGTTGTCTTGTGGTTTCAAGGAAGAGATAATCTAAAAAGGTAGCTAGTTTTTCGTATTTTATCATCGTTTTATTCAGTTTAATCACAATATCTTGGTTCTCAAAAGTTATATTGTATGCCGTGTTTTCAGTCATCAGATATATTTTGAAATTTTTCTGGTGTTTTTATCAAGTCTACTGTGCCTGCACCGACTTGACTATGGAAGCAGATAAAAGCAGTAGATGATTTAAGCAGATGTAGATTATAGCATGATTCTGATTGTGGTATGGGTGGGGAAAGAAGTCGGGTTTTACTTAAAAACCCGACTTGTTAACCGTTCCTAACTCCGGTACAGACGTAGCAATACGCCCCGTCTCTACAACTCCTACTTCATCTCAATCTTAGTAATATCGGTATCAACTTTCCCATTCCGGTCCCGGTCATTGATATGATTAATTCCGTAATAACCCTTAGAATAATAGTAGCCACAGTAACTATTGTCAGCAGTAACGCCGTTGATTACCATGCCTAAAACTCGCTGATGGGACTGTTCTAAAAGGGATTTAGCAGCACTCACAGAGCCGGTATTGGCAACACCGGGACGTACAACTAATAAGATTCCATCTGCTAATTTACCCAAATTCAAAGCGTCGGCAACAGCTGTTAATGGTGGAGCATCAATAATTATAAAGTCATAATCTTTACTAGCTTCTTTGACTAAATTAGCCATGCGCTGAGATTCTAATAAAGCCAAAGGATTGGGTGGAATTTTTCCGCAGGTAAGTACGTCTAATGTTACCAGGGCTTCTGTGATACTACCGTGTAATGATGCTTGTCCCACCAAGATATTACTCAAACCAATCATATTTGGTAAATTCCAAATATTTTGTTGTGTTGGACGACGCATATCAGCATCTATCAACAATACTCGTCGTCCTAGTTGAGCCATAGCAACCGCTAAGTTTGATGAAACAAAGGATTTACCTTCACCCGGTATTGAACTACTGACTACAATTACTTTTAATGCTTTATCAGACATGGTAAAACCGAGATTGCTCTGAAGTATTTCAAAAGCAGTAGTCGCGGGTGAGTAAGGATTGTTGAGTACGGGTAATTCTTTTCTCTCTTTATCTTTTTCATCCACAATCGGAATAGTACCCAATAAAGGATAACCAAAGAGTTTCTTGGCTTCGTCAATGGTTTTGAGAGATTTATCCATCGCTTCAAGTATCAATGCGGTTCCTGCACCCAAAAGAACTCCCAAGAAGCCACCTAAAGCCAGATTCAGCAAAACTTTCGGTGAAATTGGTTCTTCGGGAATTAAAGCCGAAGCAATGACTCTGGCATTACCGACATTCTGCTTTTCTACTACCTGAGCTTCTTGTAATTGCTTTAATAACTGTTCGTAGGTTGATTGCGCTACCTGCAATTTTCGCTGTAATTCTCGCTGTTGTTGCTCTAATCTTGGTAAAATACTTAATCGTGCTTGACTTGATTCAAAAGCTCTGCTCAACAAGCCGACTCGGTTGTTCGCTGCTAAGCGTTCTACTTCTGATTTTACCAATTCGGCTGTTAGAGATTGCTTTAATTCACCGATTTGTAAATCTGGTTCTTTTACAGATACTCCATTGCCGACAATTTGTCCAACTCGCCCTTCAAGTTGGTTTTTCAAAGCTTGCAGTTTTTGAGAAAGATTAATAACTGTGGGATGTTCATCAGTTAAGCGAGTTCTTGCTACTGCTAACTCACTTTGTGTTTTCTGAAATTCTGTAAGTACCTGTTGTACTGCTGGGGATTGACTCAAACTCGATAGTGCTACCGCTTGCTGTGTGGGCAATTTTAACTGATTTTGCAAGGCTTCAGAGCGAGTCATGGCTTCTACTAATTGCGCTTGAGCTTGGGTAATATTCTCTAATAAATTATTTAGACTTTCTACCCCGACTTTGGCTTCTTCCTCTAAAGCAACTACACTATTTTGCTCTTTGAATCGACGCAAAGCTGCTTCTGCTTGCACTACTCTTGCTTCTACCTGTGGTACTTCTTTTTGAAGGAATTCTCGCGCTGCTCGAACTTCAGCAGTGTTATCTTGAACGTTATTTGCCATGTAATCCCCCATCAAGGAATTTACCACCTTTGCTGCTTCTTCGGGGTCGGTACTTTTATAAGAAAGCTGCAAAACATCAGTACCCCGAATGCTCTTAACTTGGAGTTGTTTGAGAAAAGCTTCATAAGTAAGGGGTTCGCCTTCTTTGTTTTTAAGGTCAAGTTTAGTTATAGTTTCTTGAATTAAAGGATGGGATTTAATCACCTCGGTTTCAGTATCAAGGGGGTTACTTAAATTTGTGATACCGCTGAGTTCTCCAATTTGTCCACCCAAACCGGAAAGAGAAGAAATATTATTATTTTTATTAAAACGTAATTTACCTTCTGCTTGATAAACTGGTTTTTGTCTGAAGGTAACGAAAGCTGCTAATCCAAGAACAGAGGTGGTTACAAGCAGGGCAGGCAACCAGCGTCTTTTGAGAATCAGCCAGTATTGTTGCAAATCAATATAGTCTTGCTCTTCTTGGTTCACTTGCATCTCATTTGTCATAGAACTCACAACTCACACTATCGACTTACGCTGACTTTTAATTCAAGTAAATTCACGTAGATTCTGTATTTATTGTATATTTTTTTTAAACGTTTCCTGTTTATCTTTTAGTCTGAATAAAGGTTAGAGGATGTTTTAAAAAGTATCCGCGTTAAACCGCTACTACATAAACAAAGTCCACCTGCGTGGACTAGTTAATTTCAAACCCGCCTTACTGCGGGTTGTGTTTGTGTAGCCGCGACTTCTAGTCGCCAGGTCAAGTATTAAATTAGACTTTCAAAACATCCTCTTAAATAACTATGCCCATTTGATTATGTTATTTTAATACCTGTGACTAGCATTAACTATTTAACAGTATTCTGGCAATTTGAAAAGTCTAGAGCTATACCTATAATTTAAGTTTTTGTTTTGTTTAATGAAGGGAATAGGGAGTAGGGTAAGAAGTCGGGTTTTTTGCAGAATTTTCTGGTATTAAAGATATTGTTGGTAAAAACCCGACTTCTCTAGTTGTCGGTGAGGTAAGAAG
>JAAUSO010000244.1:0-7500 GCA_012033205.1 Richelia sp. SL_2_1
CAAAGTATTGAGAAAGAGATTTAATTTCTTGCATCAATTCGATAAAAGCTTGGGAGTAAGAGACTGAGGCCATCAGAAAGAGCCTTTGCGGGATTAGGGTGAACCTCAATCATTAAAGAATCAGTACCAACAGCAATAGCAGCCTTAGCCATAGTCGGAACATATTTTGAGTAACCAGTACCATGAGAGGGGTCAATCATAATCGGTAAATGAGTCAGAGTCCGCAATACAGGTACAATAGATAAATCCAAAATATTTCGAGTGTATTTATTGTCAAAACTGCGAATTCCTCGCTCACACAAAATTACATTCTTATTACCAGTAGACAAAATATATTCAGCAGCCATTAACCATTCTTCAATAGTTGCAGACATTCCGCGCTTGAGCAAAATTGGTTTACCAGTAGCACCAGCTTTCTTCAACAGCGAGAAGTTTTGCATATTTCGCGCCCCAATTTGTACCACATCGGCAATCTCTGCGACTTTATCTAAATCAGCGGTATCCATTACTTCTGTAATAATTCCCAAACCAGTAACTTCACGAGCTTTCGCTAACAGATGTAAAGCACTTTCACCATGTCCCTGGAAAGCATAAGGAGAACTCCGGGGTTTATAAGCACCACCCCTTAGAAATTGCGCTCCCGTAGCTTTAACTACCTGTGCAGTTTCCACAATCATCTGTTCATTTTCCACCGAACAAGGTCCAGCAACAACAACCAAAGGATGATTTTCACCGAAACTTACCGTACCGTTAGGGGTTTGAACAACAACTTCAGAAGGTTCACCATAACGAGATTCCAAAGAAGCTCGTTTAAAAGGCTGCTCAACTCGAAAAACGTCTTCAATGAAAGGACTAATTTGTTGAATAGATTGAATATTAATATTAGAAGTATCGCTAATCAAACCAATTACAACCTTTTCTTTACCGACAATTTTTTCAATAGTTCCCTCATAAACATTCAACTCATTAATAATCCGTTCAATTTCAACATCAGGAGTTCCACATTGAGTAACAATAATCATTTTGTAACCTCATTTTCATCATCTAATACTTTTTCATAGGGTAATAGTTATTCATTTTATGCAATTCTCTTTCTTCTTCTTTCTCAGCGTTCTCAGCGCTCTCTGCGGTTAATTTATCTTAATTTATAAAAATAAAAATGCATGAATAACTGACAATTCCCTATTCCCTATATTAAAAGTGTTTACTCGTACATGATATGAATAAAAAATATCAATTGAAAAACCTGATTCTTTTTAAAAACCAGGTTTCATATTCTTCACCAATAATTTGGGAATATTATATTAAATCCGTTTGTATCGGAATTATATATTTTTAACGCAAAGTGACGCGGAGGTAAGCGCAGAGGAACGCAGAGTTTTTTTGCACATACTTTTTATCATTTCGATGTCAGCGTAAAGGATATTACTTCAAATAACATTGTCAACATCATAAAAAACTCCTTTAAAATCAATGATTTCAAGCTGCTTGTAAGATATTAGCATCTTGTCTTTGACTAACAGAACTTGTAGTAAAGTAATCTCTTCTCTTATCAGCAACAATATCGTAAACAGCTTCCAAAGCAGACTCAATAGAACCTTGTAACCAAGCAGGATATTTAGAACAATGTTCCCCAGCGAATAACAATTGATGTTGTCTTCTAGCAGCTTCCAAATAATTAGAAGTATTTAGAGATTCATCTTCCCAATGTACCGCACAACCGCCAGCACTCCATTCATAATTACCCCAAGCAATGGAAGCAGCTTCTACAACCATATTCTCAGCTTGTAATTCAGGATGAACCTTACCAACAACCTCTTTAACATAATCGTGACGTTGTGATTCAGACATCATGCCCATTCGCTCAGCATCATCACCAATTGTGTAACTAGCTAACATTACACTACCGCTATTGGGATTGAATTTAACAGAAGGATAGTATGTTTGACGTACACCTTCACCGCTAAAAGAAGCACCACCACGAATACCTTGTTTTGCCAAAAAGCTTCTTTAGTATGGAAAGCAACTTTTGTCGCGGGACAATAGTAAGTATTATGAATAGAGTTGAGTTTTCGTTCATCAAATCCTGTTAACTCCATTTTTCGCAATACAGAAAAAGGAATTGTACATAATACATAATCACAATGACGAGTGTGTTTTTCACCATTTTCTATATAATCAATTTCTGTAAATTCGGGATTAACTCGAATTGCAACTACTCTTTGATTACATTTAATTGGTGACTGAATAGAATCTACCAAACGGTCGATAATTTGTTCCATTCCGCCTTGAAGTTGTAATAAATCTTTCCCTGTTTCAACTATAATGTCCTCAAAAAACATATCTAAAGCTTTACTACAACGAGCGCGAAAACCGGGATTTTGTTTGATAAAAGATTGTAAATCAATAGATTCATTATCTTCGCAAAAATAAGGTGATAAATCTAATCTTTCCAACTCATCCATCAAGTGAGATTTGAGGTCATTTTCTAAACCTTCTCGTAAATCACCGGGGGAAATAGTATCAACAATAGTCTTTAACCAAGCTGCAAATAAACGAGTTTGTTCGCTGTAACGAGTATCAGTAAAAATCCCTTGATAGCGTTGTTGCAAAATGTGAGGAGCATCTTTGATTTTGAAGATTTTACCTTCTAAATTAATAAAGGCATTTTGTTCTTCAAATACAGTCATAAATTTGCAGAGTTTATCACTCAATCCCAATTCTTTAACATAATGTAATGTATGGTGATGGCTACTAGGAATCCGCATTGCTCCCAATTCTGCATAAGGTGCATCATTCTCGGTACCAAAGCGATGAGTCCAAACTCTTCCACCTACACGGGGACTACCCTCGATGATATCAACTTGATGACCTAAACGTTCTAATTCATAAGCTGCAACTAATCCTGCAATTCCTGCACCGAGAATGGTAATCTTTTTACCAGGTTGCAAGTTGTTGAGTTCGCACATATCTAGTAGAGTAGTGGTAAGCATTTTTTTATCCTTGTTTGGTGTGAATTTCATTTGCGGTGTATTCCCGCCTCTGTTACTTCATACCGGACAAGGTTTCTCGTTTATGCAGGGATACATCGAGATTTCCTGAGAAAATATATTTATTCGCTATGTTTCAATAAAAATGTAGAGACGTTACACTGTAAAGTCTCCAGAATTTAGATTATTTATATGTATTAGCATTGGTGTAAAATTAATTATTCTCTTCCTTTAAGAATACGTTTTTCAAATTCCTTTGCTTTTTTTTGATTGGGAATTCCAGCCACTAAGCTTTCTACAAGTTGTTTGGGGGTGAAATGCGGACATTCTTCTAAAGTATCTCGAATGACGACACTAGCAAAAGGACCGACAAAACTAGTTAATTCTCGCCGACAATGGTCTAAAAAATCTGGATGACTAATAGCAGGAGATTTGATTAAATTCAAAGATGATTCATTTAATTTAGGAGTTTTTTCTAATTTAAATTCTTTGAGAAGTTGGATATGATTTCTAAAATCTTCCGCTCGTTGTACATTGGGAATTTTGTTTGCTAACACTTCTATAAATTCTTTTGATGCTATATCGGGATTTTCATCTAAAGTTTGTTGCATGACAACGCTAGCTAAAGGTCCAACAAAACTAGTAAGTTGTTGTTGACAATAATCTACAAATTGTGGATTTAGAGAAACTGGTGTTTGTCCGAGTTTTTCAAAACTAAGTTCTTCATCAGCTTTTAGCTTCTTTTTATTATCTGTTTGTTTTGGTAATAAACTGGAAATAATACCACCTAATGATATTTTTGGTTTTAAGTCACTATCACTAACATTAATATTATAATTGCAACTATTCTCCAACTCTATTATTACTTCTTTTGCTGATTGATATCGTTTGATTGGTAATTCTGCTAACATTTTCTCTAAAATTTTAGCTAAATAACCGCTAATATTAACACTTTTTTGCCATTGCCAATTTAAGGATTCATCTATTAATAAATATGGCATTTTACCAGTTAAAAGAATCACCGCACAAACAGCAAGAGCATAAATATCGCTTGAAGGATAACATTGCCCTAAACGCAGTTGTTCCGGTGGTGAATAACCAATTTTTCCAACTACAGAAGCCTTAGTACAGTATTGCTCCGAAGAAGAATCAGTTACAAAGATTTGGTTAAATTTTTCTTTTACTACTCCAAAATCAATCAATACAGGTTTACTTCCATTGTCCGGAAGCATGACATTTTCTAGTGAAATATCCCGATGAATAATATTACAACTGTGAATATATTCTAAAACTGGTAACATATTTAAAAGCCATTCTTTTACTTCAGGTTCCGAAAATGGTTTACCTGTTTTAGCAAGACGCTCTTCTAAAATTTGTAAATAAGTTTTACCATTAATATATTCTTGAACAATAAATAATTGCTGATTATGAGTTAATAAAGCCAAAAATTGCGGAATTTGAGAATGTTGAATTTGGTATAAAACTTTTGCTTCCCGTTCAAATAGTTCCTTAGATTTACTAATTACTTTCGCATTATTAGTATTTGGTAAAAACTCTTTAAGTACACATGGTTCCTTAAAACGATGAATATCTAAAGCTAAATAAGTTCTACCAAATCCACCCCTTCCCAAAGTTTTGTCAATTAGATAGCGATTATTAATTAAAGTTCCTGAATTAATTTCCTCACTCATTGTTAAATTATTCTTTTGCTGATAATAGGATTTTTAACTTTATAGGGTGAGAAGATTCAGAATTATGCATGACAGTTGATGGTGGATAATTGTTTACTGTTTACTGATAACTGATAACTGATTTAACATTGTTCGTAATTAACAGAAGTTTTCGTCTTACGAATTAGCATGATAAGTTGAGAATCACTTCATAATCATGCAAAAACCAGAAACTTTAGCTGAATTAATCTGCCGCACTGTATTAGAATTTGAACAAAGACAAGCAGCAGAGTTACAACACCAAAACCTTTTAGAAAACGCTTCAACACCTTTATCAAAGAAAAAATCCACAACCATTAAGAAGTCGGGTTTTTTAGCTTAAGTCTCTGTAAGACAACACAAATGTAATAAAAACCCGACTTCTAAGCCCACGTAGCTTTAATCAGTCTTTGATACGCAAAATATAAAACACTAATTTTGTAAAAAACCATCTTCCATACGGATGGTACGGTCTGCAACATCTAAAATACGATTGTCGTGAGTTACCATCAAAATTGCCGAACCTTGCTCTCTAGATAATCGCTGCATCAGTTCGATAATATCTCTTCCAGTTTTACTGTCTAAAGCAGCGGTAGGTTCATCAGCAAGAATCAATTTAGGATGACTAACTAAAGCACGAGCAATCGCTACTCTTTGCTTTTGTCCACCTGAAAGTTGATTGGGATAGTAATTTACACGATTACCTAACATTACAGCTTTTAACATTGCTTCTGCTTGAGAAATGGATTCTCTTTCGGAAAGTGATTGAAGTTCCAAGGACATTTGTACATTTTGTCGTGCTGTTAAAAATTCTAATAAATTATGAGCTTGAAAAATATAGCCTATTTGACGACGTATTTGTACTAATTCTTTGGCACTAGCTCCATTAAGTTCGTTATCAAGAAATTGCAAACTACCTTCTTGAACTGAACGTAAAGCACCAATTAAAGTTAATAAGGTGGTTTTACCCGAACCTGATGGTCCTGTAAGTAGTGTAACTTCTCTCGCATTAATTTCCAGGTTTATATCAAAGAGAATTTGTTTTTTTAAAGCTTTATTACCGTAGTAATAATTTAAATTTTTAACTTTTATAATAGCTTGTTTGGACATAATTTGACAGTTGACAGTTGACAGTGGACAGTTGACAGTTACCAATTCTCAACTCCTAACTCCTAACTCCTAACTCCTAACTCCTAACTCCTAACTCCTAACTCCTAACTCCTAAATTAAAAAATATCTGCTGGGTCGGCGGATTGTAATTTTTGTACTGCGAGGAACCCAGATATTAAACACATTAAAGTCACTGAAACTAAAACTAATATTCCTTTATCTAAAGTCATAATTACTGGTAATTTTGTGGCATCTTTAGCAATATCATACAATCCAAAAGCAACTATCAATCCTGGAATATAACCTAATACAGCTAATAAAAAAGCTTGTTGAAATACGACTTTTAATAAATATTTATGTTTAAATCCCATTGCTTTTAAAGTTGCAAAAGCCACTAAACTACTAGCAATATTACTATAAAGAATTTGATAAACAAAGACAATTCCTACTACTAATCCCATGACTACCATTAGACTAAATACAAAACCTATTGGTGTACGTAAAGACCAATAATCTTTTTCAAATTTAATATAATCTTCACGAGTTAAAATTCGGATATCTTGAGGTAATTTTGCTTTCAGGTTTTCTAAAACCCAATTTTTATCCACCTTTTCTTGAAGGTTAATTAAACCTATATCTATATAACTGGCTCTACGGTCAAGAAAGGTTCTTAAGAAAGTAGAAGAACTCATAATTAAATTACCATCTACACCAAAAGAAGGACCCAGAGGAAATAAACCGCCAATTTTAACTTTATATCCAATAGAAGCATTGTAACTAGATACTTCTACTTTGATATCTTCCCCTTGCAAAAAGTTTTGAGCAATTGGTCCGAATTCCGGTCGAGAAGCTTGGTCAAAAAGAACTGTATCAGGAAGTTGAATTAAAGGTAATAATTGATTAACTTCTGGTAAATTAAAAGCTGATGTTGCTGGGTCAAAACCAATTACATAAATGGGATTTTTTTCCCAGTATAAGGATTTTTTAATTTAGCAAATTGTAGGTAAACAGGGCTAACTGACTCTACACCATTAAATGCTAAGGTTTGAAATAAACGACTACGGGGAAAGCTTTGTTGAGATGTTAAAGCGTTATATTGAGAACTAATTATAAATAAATCTCCTTTCAAATTTTGGTGTAATTGTGTCGCGCTATTATATAGTGCATCTTGAAAACCAAATTGCATAAAAATCAAAATCACGACGAAAGAAACACCCGCTAATGTCGCTAAAAAACGTACTCTCTGTTGAGTTAATTGTAGCCAAGCAACTGGAATTGTCATGATCAAAAGGTTAAAGGTTAGAGGTTAGAGGTTAGAGGTTAGAGGTTAGAGGTTAAAGGTTAAAGGTCAAAGGTTAGAGGTTAGAGGTTAAAGGTTAAAGGTCAAAGGTTAATCAGTACTTGTACTTGAAGGTTAGTTAGGTCGGCAACTCTTTTGCTGTCTTCTGGCTGAAGACGGATTCTGACATCAATTACTCTTTTGTCTGTATCTGCTTGAGGATTAACGTCAAAAATGTTTTGTCTGTCTACTTGTAACCCTATTTGGCTGACTGTACCTTGTAATTCTCCACTGAATGCTGGACTTCTGATGGTAGCGGGTTGACCGATACGCACTTTTGCGATATCAGTTTCGTAAACTTCTGCGACAACGTACATTTGCTCTGTTTTACCGATGTCAGCGATTCCTGTAT
>JAAUSO010000061.1 GCA_012033205.1 Richelia sp. SL_2_1
ACCTTTGACCTTTGACCTTTGACCTTTGACCTTTGCCCTTTGCCCTTTGCCCTTTGACCTTTTTTAATTTTCTACTATGAGAAATTCTCAAAATAATCAGTTTGATTACGTAAAAATTGGCTTAGCTTCACCAGAACGTATTCGTCAATGGGGAGAAAGGACTTTACCTAATTCTCAGGTAGTTGGTGAAGTTACAAAACCGGAGACAATAAACTACCGGACTTTAAAGCCAGAGATGGACGGGCTTTTTTGCGAACGCATTTTTGGTCCAGCCAAAGATTGGGAATGCCATTGCGGTAAATATAAAAGAGTCCGTCACAGAGGTATTGTCTGCGAGCGCTGCGGTGTAGAAGTTACCGAATCGAGAGTACGCCGTCACCGCATGGGTTACATTAAACTGGCAGCCCCGGTAGCTCACGTTTGGTATCTCAAAGGGATTCCCAGTTATATTTCCATCTTGCTGGATATGCCTTTGCGAGATGTAGAACAAATAGTTTATTTCAACTCCTATGTAGTGCTGAGTCCGGGTAATGCCGAGTCATTAACTTACAAACAATTGCTTACAGAAGACCAATGGCTGGAAATTGAAGACCAAATTTACAGCGAAGATTCCCAGTTAGAAGGTGTGGAAGTCGGCATTGGTGCGGAAGCTTTACTGCGGCTGCTCGCGGATATTAATTTAGAACCAGAAGCTGAAACCTTACGAGAGGACATTCTTGTTGCCAAAGGTCAAAAGCGAGCCAAGTTGATTAAGCGGTTGCGGGTTATAGATAACTTTATCGCCACCGGCTCCAAACCCGAATGGATGGTAATGACGGTGATTCCCGTAATTCCTCCAGATTTACGCCCGATGGTACAGCTCGATGGTGGTCGATTTGCTACCAGCGATTTGAACGACCTTTATCGCCGCGTAATTAACCGTAATAATCGTTTGGCGAGATTGCAGGAAATTCTTGCTCCTGAAATTATCGTCCGTAACGAAAAACGGATGCTGCAAGAAGCCGTGGATGCACTGATTGATAACGGTCGTCGCGGACGTACTGTAGTCGGTGCAAATAACCGTCCGTTGAAATCATTGTCCGACATTATTGAAGGAAAACAAGGACGTTTCCGGCAAAACTTGTTGGGTAAACGGGTTGACTATTCCGGAAGAAGCGTAATTGTAGTTGGACCTAAACTTCAGATTCACCAGTGCGGTTTGCCTAGGGAAATGGCGATCGAATTATTCCAGCCTTTTGTAATTAATCGGTTGATTAGAAGCGGCATGGTGAATAATATCAAAGCCGCGAAGAAATTAATATCTCGAGCCGACCCCCAAGTTTGGGATGTTTTAGAAGAAGTCATCGAAGGACACCCCGTGATGCTCAACCGTGCGCCGACTTTGCACCGTTTGGGTATTCAAGCCTTTGAACCAGTATTAGTAGAAGGAAGAGCAATTCAACTGCATCCTTTGGTATGTCCTGCCTTCAACGCCGATTTTGACGGCGATCAAATGGCGGTACACGTACCTTTATCTTTGGAATCGCAATCCGAAGCAAGATTGTTAATGCTCGCTTCCAACAACATTCTTTCCCCTGCTACAGGTCAGCCGATTATTACCCCCAGCCAAGACATGGTATTGGGAGCATATTATTTAACCGCAGAAAATCCTGCCGCTACCAAAGGTGCCGGGGGCTATTACGCTTCTTTAAATGACGTAGTAATGGCTTACGAACAAAAACAAGTAGACTTACACGCCTACGTTTACGTCCGCTATGACGGCGAAGTCGAGCAGGATGTAGATGATACAAACCCGGTAGAAGTCAAGGAAAATGATGATGGTACTCGTACCTTGCATTACAAATTCCGTCGCGTTAGACAAGATGCCGCAGGAAATTTACTTTCTCAATATATATACACTACACCGGGTCGCGTTATTTACAATGTTGCCATTCAGGAAGCTTTGGCAAGTTAGGGAATTGGTAATTGGTAATTGGTAATTGAAATAGATAGTAAAAAATAATTGAATTATTAATTATTTTTTACCGATTACCCATCCCCGATTACCCATCCCCGATTACCGATTACCCATCCCCGATTACCGATTACCCATTACCTACTATTTACATATTTACAAATGAGCCAAAACATAATTTTTCGCAACCGTGTGGTTGACAAGAAACAACTAAGAAAGCTAATCTCCTGGGGCTTTACTCATTTCGGGACAGCGCGGACGGCGGTAATGGCAGATAAACTCAAAGATTTGGGTTTCCGCTACGCGACTCGTGCCGGGGTTTCTATCAGCGTTGATGATTTAATGGTTCCTCCTTCCAAGCGGTCGCTCCTCGAAGCTGCTGAAGAAGAAATTCGGGCAACTGAGAAACGTTATCAGCGTGGGGAAATTACGGAAGTAGAACGTTTCCAGAAGGTAATTGATACTTGGAACGGAACTTCGGAAGCTCTTAAAGATGAGGTGGTAACTTATTTTAAAAGCAAAGACCCCCTCAACTCGGTATACATGATGGCATTTTCCGGCGCACGGGGTAACATATCCCAGGTACGTCAGTTGGTGGGAATGCGGGGACTAATGGCTGACCCCCAAGGGGAAATCATCGATTTACCAATTAAAACTAACTTCCGCGAAGGATTGACTGTTACTGAGTATATTATTTCTTCCTACGGTGCGCGGAAGGGGTTGGTGGATACAGCTTTGCGGACGGCGGATAGTGGTTACTTAACCAGACGTTTGGTGGATGTTTCCCAGGATGTGATTATCCGCGAAACCGATTGCGGTACGTTGCGGGGCATCAATGTTTCACCGATGAAGGAAGGTGATAAAATCTTGATTCCTCTGAGCAATCGCTTGTTGGGAAGAACTGTTAATCAAGATATCGTCCATCCTCAAACTGGTGAAGTCATCGCAGTCCGCAATACACCGATTGATCAAGATTTGGCAGATGTGATTGAAGCATCGGGAGTGGAATTCGTCAATGTTCGTTCTCCCCTAACTTGCGAAGCTGCTCGTAGTGTTTGTCAGCAGTGCTATGGTTGGAGTTTGGCTCATGCCAAAATGGTCGATTTGGGAGAAGCGGTGGGAATTATTGCCGCCCAAAGTATTGGTGAACCAGGAACCCAATTAACCATGCGTACCTTCCACACTGGTGGTGTATTTACTGGGGAAGTCGCGCAACAAGTACGAGCCAAAGCCGACGGGACTGTAAAATTCAAAGGTAAATTCCGCACCAGACCTTTCCGCACCCGTCACGGTGAGGAAGCTTTGTTTGTGGAGACCAGCGGGATAATGAATTTGGAACCCCAAGGTAGTCCTAAAGGTGCGGCGATGGAAATTAGCATTACCAAAGGTTCAACTTTGTACGTTACCAACGGTGCTAAAGTCAAGCAGGGTCAACTGTTGGCAGAAGTTGCTTTGGGAGCCAGAACAACTCGAATTAATACTGAGAAAGCAGTAAAAGATGTTGCTTCTGATATTGCCGGACAGGTAAAATTTGCCGATGTGGTGGCAGAGCAAAAAACTGACCGTCAAGGCAATACCACGACTACGGCGGTCAGGGGTGGTTTGATTTGGATTTTCTCCGGAGAAGTATATAATTTACCTCCCGGTGCCGAATTGGTAGTTAAAAATGGCGATCGCATTCTTCCTTCGGGTGTAATTGCTGAAACTAAGTTGACTTCGATTCATGGTGGTGGTGTAAGGCTGCCCGAAGCGACTCCGGGTAAGAGTACCCGCGAGATTGAGATTATTACTGCGTCGATTGTGTTAGACCGAGCAGCGGTAACGGTGCAGAGTTCTCAAGGTCGTAACAACTATTTAATTAGTACTGCCAACAACCAAGTATTTAACTTGCGAGCAACTCCCGGCACCAAGGTGCAGAACTCTCAGGTAGTAGCAGAATTAATTGACGACCGCTATCGTACCAATACTGGGGGATTGTTGAAATTCTCTGGGGTGGAGGTGCAGAAAAAAGGTAAAGCCAAGCAAGGTTATGAAGTGGTGCAGGGAGGTACCTTGTTGTGGATACCCGAAGAAACCCACGAAGTTAACAAAGACATTTCCTTGTTGATAGTCGAAGATGGTCAATTTGTCAATGCTGGGGATGAAGTTGTCAAAGATATCTTCTGTCAAAACAGCGGTGTGGTGGAAGTGACCCAGAAAAACGACATCTTGCGGGAAGTGGTGGTTAAACCAGGAGAACTGCTGATGGTCGATGACCCAGAAGCTGTGATGAGTAAAGATGGTACTTTTATTCAGGCTGGGGAAGAGTTTTTAGGTACAACCTTTACCGAACTGCGCTACATCGAGTATGTAGAAACACCAGAAGGACCGGCAATCTTGAGCCGTCCGGTAGTAGAATTTCCTGTACCAACCAATCCCGACGTACCTTCTACCACTTCGGCCAACGAAGAAGGTGGACGTTCGATTCAGTTAAAAGCAGTACAAAGAATATCTTACAAAGACTCCGAACGCATCAAGTCAGTAGAATCGGTAGAACTGTTGCGGACGCAGTTGGTATTGGAGATTGGACAAGAAGGAGAAGAACACAATACTTCTCCCTTGGCTGCGGACATCGAACTAATTCCCGATGAAAACGACCCAGAAATTCAGCGTTTGCAATTGGTAATATTGGAATCCTTGGTGATTCGGCGCGATATTGCGGCTGATGCGACTCAAGGTAGTACCAAGACCAACTTAGAAGTAGAAGACGGGTTAACTATAGAACCTGGTGCTGTAGTAGCGCGGACACAAATTCTGTGTAAAGAAGGAGGTGTCATCGACGGCGTAAAAGTAGGCACAGACGCACCCCGTCGCTGCTTGATATTACGCAGTGCCGATATGTTTACTATTAACCTCGATCAACCTCCTACTTGTAAAGTCGGCGATTTGCTGGTAGAGGGTGTAGAAATTGCTCCTGGAGTATTCGCAGAACAATCGGGACAAGTAGTTGATGTTGGTAATCAACAGTTGACAGGGGACAGTGGACCTGGGACAGGGGACAGTGGACAGTTGACAGTTGACAGTGGACAGTCTCCTTATTATGTGACTTTGCGGATGGGTCGTCCTTATCGCGTTAGTCCGGGAGCAGTGCTGCAAGTTGAGGATACGGATTTGGTGCAGCGCGGTGATAACTTGGTGTTGTTGGTATTTGAACGGGCAAAAACTGGGGATATCATTCAAGGTTTACCTCGAATTGAAGAACTACTAGAAGCTCGTAAGCCCAAAGAAGGGTGTATGTTAGCTCGTCGAGCCGGGGAAGTCAAGCCAGTTTACGGTGACGGTGATGAGGCGATCGCAATTAAGGTGTTGGAAGCTGGAGGAGTAGTCACCGATTATCCCCTCGGACCGGGACAAAATATGGTGGTTTCTGAGGGACAATGGTAGCTACTGGTCAACCGTTGACAGATGGTCCTTCTAATCCTCATGAAATCTTGGAAGTATTTTTTAACCAAGGTTCCGATGAGGGGGTGTATGCTTGTACCAGTCTGGCGTTGCAAAAAGTGCAAACCTTCTTGGTGAACGAAGTGCAATCGGTGTATCAATCCCAAGGTATTGAGATTTCTGATAAACACATTGAAGTAATTGTCCGGCAGATGACTTCCAAAGTCCGCTTGGATGATGGTGGGGACACAACAATGCTGCCTGGGGAATTGATTGAACTGCGACAAGTAGAACAAGTCAACGAAGCCATGTCGATTACTGGGGGAGCCAAGGCGCAATATACTCCAGTGTTATTGGGGATTACCAAAGCATCATTGAATACCGATAGCTTTATCTCAGCGGCTTCATTCCAGGAAACCACTCGCGTGTTAACCGAAGCAGCAATTGAAGGTAAATCCGACTGGTTGCGCGGTTTGAAAGAAAACGTAATCATCGGTCGATTGATTCCGGCGGGTACGGGATTCAACGCTTACGAAGAAATGGGTATAGTTGATGACTATACCTCAGAGATGAGCGGCAGCGGCATACTCGATGAAGTCGATGACCCCTTGGATATGGTACTAGACGATAGGACAGCCCGTAATTACAATCTGGATTCTCCGAGCATAGTACCAGAAGGCTTTGGGTTGAGGAGTACATCGCGATCGATCTTAGATGACGATAACGATTTGATGAGCGATAACCTGGGGGTAAATGTGGATGAAGATATTAAGGGATTAACACCCATACAAGTTGAGAATGACAATGATGACGATGACTTTGATGACGATAGTCTTTTAGGAGAATTTGAAGACGAAGACGATGACGATGACGATGATGACTTCATGGATTCGGACGATTAAACAGTTGACAGTTGACAGTTGACAGTTGACAGTTGACAGTTAAGGGGACGGGAGTTAGTAAGAATTATCTTCACCCCGTCCCCCCATCTTCTACTCCCTTCTGAATATGTCGGTAAATTTAACTGGAAGTAATTGAGAAATTATTTTTTGTTTTGCTAAATCTACACTTTTCCAATCATCTAAAAGAATACCTCCTGTATCGGCGCTGTTTGGATTCCAACTCCAAAAAGCAAAGCTCAAGTTTTTTTCATCGATATATTTAACAAACTTATTCAGCCAAACGGCTTCCTTCTCACTATCTTTCAAACGCCCGCCAAATTCTCCCACAAAAATTGGAGCCCTCTGCTGACTAGAAATATAATTAAAACCGATTTGCCAGCGATGGACGAGATTTTGCGGAAACTTATCATCGGAGAAATAAGGCATATTATATACCCCAGGTCCATACTCATGGGGAGAATAAACTAACTTGTTGCGGACTGATAAACGTACCGGGTATTTCAGCACACCTTCCAAATTACCCCCTTGCCAATGGTGAGCTAAATATTGTCCGGGAACATTTTTTTCCACACCTTCAACAACAATTAACCAATTAGGGTTTATATTTCCAATAGCATTACCAGCACGTTCAGCTGCTAATCGCCAATCGGTTGCTAAATCATCAGTACCCCAGCTAGCCTTACCGTGGGGTTCGTTTTTTAAATCAGCACCAATAACGTTAGTTTGATTCTGATATCTTTGAGCCAATTGCAACCAAGTATTAATCCAATCAGCTTCAGTATAACCATCTCCGTACCACAGTTCGGGAATTCGTTTATCGTTAAGACGGTGAGAATCCAGCAAAATCAGTAAACCTTGACGTTGGGCTTCCTCAACGATTGCGTCCATTATTTCTATGGGAGTTTTACCTTCAAGTTCTTGATTGCTACCGATAGTAAAATCAATACCGCTAACTTGGGATGAGTACAGTGCTTCCACGGAGTATGGCAAACGAATCAAGTTATAGCCGAGTTTCTTGATTTGCACCAACATTTCTTGATAATCCCGTAGCCATAAACCGTGGGGAGCATGGGTTTCTGTTTCCATTCCAAACCAGTTGACACCCCGAAGTAATACAGGATTTCCTCTGCCGTCTACAATTTTTGCACCATGAGTTGAAAGTGGTAGCTGCATGGCTGTTGTGGCTCTAGCAAAACTCGTTTGTTTGCCTAACTTGTTGATAAAATTACCATTCAAACACAAAACTAAGGTGATGGTAAATATCAGTATTTTTTTGTAGAAGTTGATTTTTGGTGCTTTCTTTTTGCTTAGGTATTCTCTAAGAGTATCTGCTTGTAGCAGAAAAAATTTTACAAATATTTTTACAAGTATATGGATTAAAGATAAAAACATCAATAAAATACGCATAATTACTAAGTCCTATTTTCATTTAATCGCAGTTTAGTCTTGATACCTGATACGTTTATTTGCAGATTGTTTTGTCGGCAAAAAACATCAAAAAATAATTATTTAATCAGATTTAATCAGATGAATAAAGTTAAATCAACAAACTAACACTTGAGATAGATTATTGCCACAGATCACTTATTACTTAAGTATGAGAAACTATTAAGATAAGTTTTTGCGAACAGTATCAAATCCCCGTTTAGCAAGACTTAATCTAAGTTAGTGGAGCTAACCACAAAAAATAGTTTATAAAAAATTTATTTACTTTACCTATTTCTTTATCTTTAACCTCTTGTTAATTAAGTGTTTAACGAATAGATTAGAAACGAATAGAGCAAACAAATTGTATGACTACTTTCATTATCCTCAAACAAAGAGTATAAAAGTAGTAAGGTGAGCATCTATCGTTTTTTGTTTAAATAACTAAACTTTTAAATATGTCTCTATCTGCATTAACAAAATTTATTCTACCTCCAGTTTTGGCTTCTGCGGCTGTTTTTTCGGCGATGACAATACCACTTGCGGCAATCGGTGACAAACAAATTAATATCAAGTTTCAAGAAGAAACACTTTTCTTTGGTAAGCTCAGAGATGTTGCTTTACCTTATGTAGTAGTCTCTACCGGACTTAGTTTAGGAGCAGGAATTGCTGCTGTAGCGATTTGTGGATGGCGAAATTCTTCTCGTAAATCAGCAGAAATTGAAGCACAACTATCGCAATTAGAGCAGCAATTACAGCAAAAAGAAGAATTACTCAAGGAATTTAAACTTTCAGAATCTCGATTGCAAGTTTCTGGATTGAATAATTTTTTGGATGAACAAGTTTCATACCCAACAAGTAAGGATTATCCGACTTCACGTGTAACACAAATTCCACCACAAGCAGATAAAGCTTCACGTAGCGTACTTGAAGAGAAAAAACGAGATACAACTCCAGCTAATGCTGCATCTGGGTTTGCTTCTGCTCAAAATTTTCTCGGCTATACTCAATCAAGCAACATAAGCAACAATATTAAAAAAGAACTTGCTCATATATCCCAAACAAATCAAACTAGCATTACACCAGCAGAATTTGAGCAACTACAAAGACAACTTAGAGATATGATGTTGCAAATGCAGGCAATGCAAAACAATCTACCATTAATGACTCAATCTACAAATAACGTTCCTACAAAAAGTTCAGAAACAATTAATATCTACTACGATACTCACGAGCCTCAACAAGTTAAATTTATTTAAGTATTAATTAATGGCTCAAATTTAAAATGTTTACACTTCGAGAAAATCGTCAATAATAAGTAATTTAAAAAATAAAAAATCTCTTTTTAGTAGCAGTAGTTAATAAATTACTGCTATTTTTACATTATCTTGTAGAGACGCTCATAGTATCACGTCTCTACATGGTTTCGGGAATAAACGAATCCGTCAGAATACTAGTTCCCAGGCTCAGCTTGGGAATTAGTATTTGAGGCTCTATCTCAGATTATTGTGCAAATAAAACCGAATATTAATTAACGTAAAAACTCCGAAGTTACCAAAGGAAAACTAGTCTGCTGGGATTTAGTTAGTGGAGGTAAAATAGGTGTGGAATCTTGCGATTGGGCTTGAATTTGAGATCGATTTCCCCAGCCATGATTAAAATCTTCTGGTTCTAAAGGAGGTGCTACTGTTTTACCTACGGGTAAAGGTATTGAGCGGTATTGACTTGCTTGTACGTATTTTTCTCCTTCATTAGTAAATCGTAAAGATTTACCTTCAAGATTTTGGGATTGGGGAGTAGATTGTTGAGAATTTTCTCTATCTGAAGATAATAATTGAGCTTGGGGATCGAAAGTTGCAATAAAACTAACTTCTTTTTCCGGAGCTAATTTTTGATCATTTCGATTTAATTGCCATACTTCCTGAAAATTCCCGTTGGCTGCTACTTGCCAAAGATTTAAGTCTGCTTGCCATTTTCCTTGTTTGACTTCTACAATTTGACGAGCCAAAATTGAACGGTTTATATTTTGATTATCGTCGATTATTTCTTCTGTATTCTCTGGAGTCGTAAGCAAATAGCGGACTGCTGTAACGGCAATACGGCTAGATTCTGGTAAATTAGTACTGCCAACAACTTTGTATAAACCGTTGCTATCTTCTCTTTGTATACCCTGTATTTCTAACTGGACTTCATTTGGTGATTTATTTACACAACCGGAAGTTACTAACAAACCCATACTTGAAGCAATAACTACATTGGTTACTAAAGGTATTTTAATTATTTTTTGATTGAAAAATCGTAAATGTTGCTGTTTCATAAAATCAATGTTAATAAAAGCAGATTAAAGAACTGTGTAATTTCCACATTTTTATTTATTTTGCCCAAATTTAAGCGTAAAGTTACTACCTTTACCAACTCTTTTGTAAATTTACAAGCTTTGCAAAATACGTATTATCCCCTCGATGATATAAGTTTTTTTTGTTAAAGTGGCGACATTATGCAACAAAATATTTACTTATACATTAACTGAGGCAATGAAGCTTAAAATACTAAAGAGCCACAAATTGATTTTCATCAAAGATTTCCATGCGCTGTTTTGCGCTGCTTCAATGTCGGTGTTATGGACTTTGGGCTTAGGCGCACGCTCTCAAGCCCAATTGATATCTTCTCCAGAACAAGAAAATAAAACTTCCTATTCTGGTGATTTGCTGCGAGTACCACAGTCGTCGATACCCACTGGAAGAACAAAAGTTCGATCAAAAGAAGTCCCGCCACCACCGAATGTTTCTCCTATTGGTGCTACTTTACCGACGGAAAATCCAGCGATTTATGCACCTTTGGATAATATTAAGCAATTAGAAAATAGTTTCATCCAGGAAGAGATAACTGGTAAAACTAAGCGTCTGATCGAGCAATCCACAGCAATTGGTGGTTCTCAAACTGAAATTGCTCAAGCTGTTCTATTGCCAGCACCTCCCGATAGTAACAGTCAGGAATTTACTCAAATTGCTCCTTTACCACCTCTTCTGGGTACTAATGTTCCACAGCAGTCGAATGCAGCTTATGTACCAACGTTTAATCAACTGTTGAATTCTACAATTGGGAATTCCCAAGTATATCCGAAAGATTACGGATATAAAACCGCAGAGGCGCTGAGAACGCGGAGGAAAGAGGTAAAGAGAGATTAGGTTTAAATTCGGTACCGACTTTTGCACAAATGCTCGATGCTTACCGTAGTTCACAACCGCAGGTTTCTGTAAGTGCTGTACTTTTACCAACTTTTAATCAATTGCTTAATTCTCAAGGGGGAATGCTTCCATCTGTTCCATTGACTACAAGTCAACAGTTGGGAACTACGCCGATTATTCCAACAACTTCACAGATTCCTCAAGGTAATAATCAATTGAACCCTTTAAGGACTAGTGCGGCTTTAAGGGAATCATCATTACAGGTGCAAGGTGTTTATGTAACTCAAGGAGATGATACTTCAGCAAGAGCTAGACTTACTGGAGTTTATCCGTTGACTCCCCAAGTGTTGTTTGGTGCAACTTTGGATTTGACGAGTGAGGGTAGTTCTTTTGATGATTCTCGACGGGAAGGTTTGAATATCAATGAACTTTATCTGGCAACATCTCTATCAGGATTACCTAATCTTAGATTTGCAGTTGGTCAGTTAGATTTGACATCTTATTTTGACCGCAATAGTTTTGCTAAAGATGGAGCCAGCCAGTTTTTTAATCCGGTGTTTCAAACTAATCCAGCTTTAGCAGCGACGGGGATATCATCAAAGCCTGGATTGCTGGTGAATTGGAGCGTCACGGATAATATTGATGCTAAAGCTGCTGTTTTTCATCTTCTGATAGTTTGAGTGAATTTGCTTTGGATGGATTCGCTGGTGAAATCGGGGTTCGTTACGGTAATGCGATTATTCGCGGTACTTATAGTACTGCTAGAGATGCTGGAAATCGCGATTCTTTTCCAGAAAGCTTTCAAATTGCTCGCGGAAATGACAGGTTTGGGGTTCTCGAAGATGATCGGGAAGAAGCGTATGGTTTAAATGCCGAAGTTTTTATTCCTAACATGAAACTAGGTCTTTTTGGACGTTACGGTCGTTACGAAAATCGAGATTTAGGAGAAGGTGCAGATACATATGTAATCGGAGCTAGTTTGTTAGATCTATTTACACCCGATGACCGATTGGGATTAGCTTATGGACGTGGTTTATCTAACGATGAAAAGCGTCAAGGAAAGCAACTTGATGTATTAGAGCTTTATTATGATTTTCAGTTTCTTCCCAATTTACGACTAGGTTTTTCCGTTCAGGGAAGAGACGACTTTAACGAAACAGTTCTTGGTGTAAGAGTTAAATCTGATTTTGATGTAACTCCAAGGGGGAGATTTGCTCGATGAGGTATAAACTAAACTTGTTTTATCAAGCAAAATTGCAGTTTTTATCAGTAAAAGCACAGAGTAACGCATTTTTATTTATTACTTTGTTACCTTTTCATTTATTCGTTTTTACTTTGCCAATTGCACTGGCAGCTTTGCACAATATAGCCCCTGTACAAGCTCAGTCATCGGGAGCCACTCAACGGGGTTATAATCTGTTGAAAAAAGGATGGGTTGATGATGCGATTAGTGCTTTTCAACAAGCTCTAAAAAGCAATCCCCAATCTTTGCAAGCCAAACTCGGTTTAGCTATTGCTTACAACCGTGCTGGACGCATTGAGGCAGCTTTTCAAGCTTATCAACAAGTATTGATTCAAGATCCTAATAATCAAGGGGCTTTGAAAATTGTGGGGATGATGGGTACTTATCGTCCCGAATGGAACAAACCCGGTATTAAAGCTCTTAACACCTTACTTGAATTGAACCCCTCGGACTTGCAAGCTCGTTACTACAGAGCTTTGTTATATTCCTATCAAGGACAGTTTAGGGAATCGATCGCCGATTTTGAAATTGTCTTAGCCAACAATCCTACTGAGGAAGCAATCATCGGTGCTGCTCAAACTTATAGTTACAGTGGGGATTACCAAAAAGCCAAGGAATTATTCAACCGCTATCAAACCACTGGAAAGCCAATCACCGATTATGCTGCGGTTGCTTACGCTCTCACCTTGCGTAAAACTGGCAATCCTCAAGCAGCTATAGACATTTTACAAAAACAACTACAGCGTTCTCAAACCCTCGATCAGTTAGCCATACTTACCCGTGGGGAATTGTCTCAAGCATATATTGCTAATAAACAAGAAGCCCAAGCTTTAGCGGTATTAGATCCTTTACAAGATAGAGAAGACGCGATTTTACCTTTAGCGCGATCGCTAAATGAAATCCGTAAATACACAAACAATGCTACCCTGACCGAGAGAATCACTAATTTATACCGTCAAGCTCTGGCAAACAACCCCAATCCTTCCCCTACCTTGCTACGGGAAATTGCTGATGTATTTAGTGGTTTACCTCAAGGAGAAGAAACAGCATTACAACTTTACAAACGTTTGGCTGCTACATTACCCAACGATAAAAGCCTGATGGTACGTCAGCTAGCTTTGGAATATAAATTGGCAATGATTACCAAAAGTGATGTCAAACAACGCTTAGGGGCTACATTACAAAATTTACCTACAAACTCCGTAGAATTACAAGAGTTGGCTGTAGCAGTAGCCGATTTGGATGCTCCCGATTCCCAACTTTTACCTTTGTATCAAAATCTTTTGCAAACAGGAGTCAACGTACCGTTTTTAAATTTTCGGGTAGCTCAGATGTATCTGCAACTCGATAATACCATTGAAGCTAGACTGGCTTTAGCTAATTATACGGCAACATCCCAAGGAGCCTCAGACATGGCAACACAGTTGTTTGCAGCAGAAATTGAACGACGGGAAGGTAATTTAGAAGCCAGCGCTCAACGCTATTTTGCCATACTTACCAATAATCCCCCAGCAGACATCATTGATGGTGCTTTGCGGGGATTAGTCGGTGTTAAGGTACAACAAAAGCGTTTTGAAGAAGCTTTAGTAGTATACGAGCAAGTATTAGAACGCAACCCCCAAGATATAACCGCTCAGTTGGGACGTACTAGTGTTGCTTATCAAGCCAAACGCATTTCTAAACCAGAAGCAGAAGCTGTTTTAAATAATTGGTTGGCAACTCAAAAAGTCACTAATACTCCACCAGAATTGTATAGTTTGGTGGTACAACTGCCTACTGACCCTAATCGAGAATCTCTGTATAATTACTTAGTAGAAGTAGATTCTAGTAATATTCAATTACAACAACACCTGCTAAAGGCGATCGCCCAACGTGACCCAAATGAAGCACGATTACGAATGAAGCAGTTGATTAGCAATACTCCTAATAATGCTAATTCCAGTCGTAGAATAGCGCTGTTAGCTCAAGCTGTTGGCGATTTAAGCATGGCTGGGAAAGCTTATGAAAATATTCTCAAAGAGCAGCCAGATGATGTTGATGCTTTAGCCGCTTTAGGGGGAATTCGTTTTGAGCAGAGGCAATTTGCATCAGCAGAACAAATTTATTCAGCAGTATTGGCACAAAAACCTGAAGATACACAGGCACGCCGCGCTCTTGCTGGGCTGAATGCGATTTTTGATAAACCTTTAGCAGCGATGAAAGCTCTCGAACAACTGCAAATTGAACAAATTACCAATGGTGAACAAGATCCAGCAATTTCCAACCAAATGCAGCAAATACAAGAAGACTTTCTCCAACGACGGGGTTTTCAACCACCTTGGGAAAGCTACGAACGTCGCGGTAAAAATCGTTAAAAAATTATCTTCAGGCAAATTTTTGATGCAGAAGAAATTTTTGGTAATTATACGTACTATTAAGGGAATAGTAATACCATTCAACTATATTTAGTTTGTTCGCTCTCACACCCAATTCTCCTTGCAATAATTTTCCTGTGAATAAATCGTCAAAATTAATGCAAAAGGTTCTGAAAATGAAGTACATTCCCAAAATAATCACTATATTCAGCTTGATTGTTTTAAATGCTTGTAAAGGGGGATATTCAATCACCAACATCGAAAAACCGCCCGGTAATTCTTGGCAATCACCACCTACATCATCAGCCATCGACGACAATCGCCTTCAATTTTTGGCAGCCCTGCCTCCATCAACTCCTAATCGAGAGTTATTAGTAGAAAGTTGGGAAAGCTATCGTCGGCGATTTATCCAGAGAGATGGACGAGTCATTGATTATGAAGCTAGCGATCGTTCCACTAGTGAGGGGCAAGCTTATGGGATGTTACGAGCGGTAATGATTGATGATCCTGCAACCTTTGCTTTGACGTTAAACTGGGGAGAAAACAATTTAAAAAGGTTGGAAAACGGCAAACCTCTAGATAGTTTATGGGCTTGGAAATGGGGTCGTAAAGCTGATGGTAGCTGGGGTTCTGTTGATGATAACTTTGCTAGTGATGGGGATATAGATGCGATTACCGCTTTAATATTGGCATCCAGACGGTGGAATCGTCCAGAATACCTCAAACTTGCCAAAACTAAACTGCAAGATTTGTGGAAATTTTCCACTGTAGTCGAACCATCAGGTAAAAAACGCTATCTATTACCTGGTCCTGCGGCTGCATTTGTGAAAAATTCATCCACATTTTACCTCAACCCTTCCTACTTTGCTCCTTACGCTTTCCGCTTGTTTGCTCAAGTTGATCCAGAAAGAGATTGGTTGAGCTTGGTAGATTCTAGTTATGAAGTGTTAGAAGATTCTCGCAAAATCAGCACTGTAAATTTACCTAGTGATTGGGTTGCTCTTGATGCAAAAACGGGAAAATATCAACCTGTACCCGCTGATAGTAAATTAAGCAGTATATACAGCTTTGATGCCTTTCGAGTTTGGTGGCGAATCGCACTAGATGCCAGTTGGTTCAATTCATCTCAAGCACGCAGCTATCTCAAAACATCTACTGGGCATTTGATCAAATTGTGGCGGGAACAATCGAGTATTCCAGCCCAAATCGACCTGGAAGGTAAAGCTTTAGTAAATTATGAAGCGACATCTCAATATGCCATGCTGTATGCTGCAAGCAAGTTGATTGAACCAGAATTGGCTGAAGAATTGCTAAAGAAAAAATTGTTACCTCAATATCAGCAAGAAGTTTGGGACGATAATCGAGCTTATTACACTCAAAATCTAGCTTGGTTAGGATTGTTATCCCCAGAAGCAATTTCTCAAGAACTTTTGCAAAATAATTAAAAAGTTATGGCATCTTTCTCTGAAAAGCGAATAAAATAAGTCAGTCATACTTAAGTGATTAAAATACTTGAATCAAGTATTTTACACATCAAAAAATCAAACATTTTAAAACTTTTTCAAAATTTATTCACTTAATAATTAAAAAATTGTGTTATGAAGCATCTATCTCATTTAAAAATTGTGAAAAAAGCATTTATTATATCTTTTTGTATGGTATCAGCTTTACCAAATGCTCAAGCTGCTACTAAATATGACTTAAAGAATTCTGAAAATATTTTGTTAGCCCAAGCAGTTATAAATGGAAACAATAGCACCGGAAAATCAACAAATTTATCGACAAAATACGACGAAGAATATATTTTAGAATTCAATCGTAGTCCGGTAGTTGGTAACAGGATGCGTTTACGAGGAGTCTATTCTGAAGGTCGTTTAGGTTTTACTCGTCCTCGTGGTTGGAATATCGGTACAGTAAAAGCCTTGATTCGCTTCCAACATTCCCCAGCACTGTATGCTAATCGGTCTAACTTAACAGTACTAGTAAATGATACTGCTGTCGGTAGTATCCCTCTGAATCGCAAACAATCTCAGGTAGGTCAAGTACTGTTAAATATTCCCCCCAAACTGCTGCAAGAATATAACGAACTTAAAATTGTCGCCCAGCAAAATAATACCTCCGGATGTAGCGACCCAGGAGACCCAACTTTATGGACAGAGATTCTACCAGATTCAAATTTAGCTTTTAAATTCGAGCGTAAAGCAATTCCGCTCAACTTTAGTAACTATCCTTATCCTTTCTTTGACAATCTGAATTTAGAAACCAACCGGATAGTATATTTAAAGCCTCAAAAGGCTAGTCAATCTTGGCTAGAAGGAGCAGCACGTTTGCAAGCTTCTTTAGGAAGACAGGCAGATTTTCGTCCGATAGAGACAAACCTCATCTCGGATATTGCAGACGCATCAAGCAACGAAAGATTAGTAATCATTGGAACTCCCAGCGAACAACCAGCCTTAGCGGATTTGGATTTACCTCGTAAAATTGTCGCATCTCAAATTTTGGACTCTAATCAGAATCCAATATCAGAAGATACGGGAGTCTTAATCTTAACTACTACTCAAAAAGGTCAAGTTCCCGTTCTCATTGCTACTGGAAATGGTGCAAAAGGAGTTGCAAAAGCCGCACAGTTTTTAGCACAACCTTCTGCACGTAAAATGGGTACTGGTCAAGTAGTATTAATTAATAAGCTTGAAGAGGCTCCCACGCCAGGAGAGAGAGAATGGTCTCGTTTTTTACCCGAATCTAATAATTTTCAACTAAGCGAGATTAAAACTGAATTTAACGGTGATGCCTTTAGAGATTCTAGCGTGCGTGGTTCTGCGGCTCCACCGATTGAAATCGATTTCCGTGCATTACCGGATGACAGATTTGTGCGTGGTAGTTCGATGAACTTGGTCTATAGCTACAGTCCACAGATGAATCCGAGAACTTCCGCTGTAGAAGTCTTATTAGATGGGGTTTTCATCGGTGGAGCGCGTCTCGATTCAGACCAGGGAGAAATACGTAAAAATCTCAAAGTAGATTTACCAGCTAAATTGGTGAAGCCTGATTCTAAACTTCAGGTATTTTTCCGGATGAATCCTAAAGAACCCTTTGATAAAGCAAATTGTATCAGTCCCCCAGACCAGCAGCTTACAGGTACGGTTCATGCTGATACCAATTTCGACTTAAAACGGGAAAATTCCGTACAGCTACCCGACTTGAAATTAATGCAATATGGATTCCCCTTTGCTGCACCTCAAGATTTATCTAAAACAGCAATAGTCCTTTCCCAAGAGCCTAATAATACAGATATTTTGACAATGCTGGCTTTTAGCGAACGTTTAGGAAGATTGAGTAGTGCAGATTCCGTCAAACTGGATGTTTATACCTCAGACACCTTACCCGAAGAAGTGCGTAAAAACGAGCATTTAGTAGGAATTGGGATGCGAGAAAAATTTCCCTTCCCCGAAGTCTTCAAATCTTCAGGTTTCAACTTGAATCAATCATTCTTACGTGGTTCAGCTAGAGCAAGCGTCCAAGCTCCTCAAGATAAACAAGGAATGATCAAGCAAATTCTCTCTCCTTGGAATAGCTCCCGCGTTGTGTTGGCTTTGACTGCTCAGACAGAAACGGGTTTAGAGAGAGTAGGACAAGTATTAAGTAAAGATCCTTGGTTTTTCCAACTTCAGAAGGATACGGTATTAATTAGCAGCGAAGAGAAAAACCCCCTAGCTTATGATCCAGACGGTTATCAGCTAGCATTTTTTGACAATGCTCCATCTACTCGTCGCATCGAAAACACTAATTTTCTGAGTAAAATGTCACGGATGCTACAAGAAAACTGGTTGTTAGTACCTGCGGGTATGGTTGGTTTATCTCTGATATTGTATGGCATTGCCCAGTTGTATTTAAAACGGGTTTCTACTGCTGATAGAAAGTAAAAACCGCTGAGACGCAGCGGAAAGTGTGGTCTTGGGGGTTTCCCCCATGAGCAACTTTTCAAGACAGAGTACGCAGAGAAAAGAGAATAAAGAGAGATAAATAATTTTAGAGCAGTATTGGGAGTAGTGTTACGTTTCATTAGTTTTGAAATGAGTTAAATATTCCTGCTCCCTACTCCCTATTTTCTATTCCCTTAAAAATCAAAAACTTACCATGTCCACCTCAGTCCGTAATTCCAAAAAACGCCAACACTTTAACTTAAGCAGATGGCTAATTGACCTGACACCTAACTTTTTTGACCGCACCTTAGAAAAAGTAGGAATCAAACAGTTTAAATGGCTAATTTTAGTGTTATTAGTATTCTCAATTCCACTGATTATTACACCATTAGAAGTTTGGCAACAAGGAGCGATAGCTGTATTTCTAGTACTATTAGGTCAGTTAGTATTAGGAGCAGAAGAACAAGAATCTTCCACAAAAGTTAGCGATTATTACCACCTGTTTATGGTGTGGTTGAGTCTAGTAACAACAATGCGGTATTTATATTACCGTCTCAGTTATACTCTGAACTTTGATGGATGGATAAATAGTATTGCTTGTTTAACTTTGTTAGGAGCAGAATTGTATGCAATTTTCACCTTGGTATTAGCATACTTTCAAACTTTAAAAATTAAAGAACGTAAACCAATTGATATCTCTACTATTCCTCAAGAAGAATGGTTTAATGTTGATATTTACATTCCTACCTACAACGAAGATGTTGAGATTGTTCGTAAAACAGCATTAGCAGCTTTAGCTTGCGATTATGCTCCTGGGAAAAAACAGGTTTATATTCTCGATGATGGTCGTCCAGAAAAATACAAAGAAGACGATCCACGTCGAGAGACTTTCCGAGCAAGACGAGAAAAATTACAGCAAATGTGTAAAGAACTTGGCTGTATTCATATGGGACGAGATAACAATGACCATGCCAAAGCTGGTAATATCAATACTGCTTTTCACAAAACTGACGGTGATTTAGTCTTAATTTTAGACTGCGATCACGTACCATCCCGGCAATTTCTGTTACATACAATCGGTTTCTTTTACGATTCCAAAGTCTCTTTTGTGCAAACACCCCACTGGTTTTATAATCCAGATCCTTTCGAGCGTAACTTACTTACCGATGGTAAAATTCCCGTAGGCAACGAACTATTTTATAAAGTATTACAAAAAGGTAATGATTTTTGGAACGCAGCCTTTTTCTGCGGTTCGGCTGCGGTGATTCGTAAAACCCACGCTTTAGAAGTAGGAGGAATTGCAGTAGAAACCGTCACAGAAGATTGTCATACAGCATTACGCTTGCATTCCAAAGGTTATAAATCAATCTACTATGACAAAATTATGGTAGCGGGATTAGCACCAGATACCTTTTCAGCCTATGTAGGTCAACAAGTACGCTGGGCTAGGGGAATGGCTCAGATTCTCAGAATTGAAAACCCTTTATTTAATTCCAAGTTAAATCTCAATTTTGCTCAACGTATCTGTTATTTAAGTGCTACTTCCCACTTTTTATATGGCTATCCTCGACTCGTATATGCCATCATTCCCACATTATTCCTACTATTTGGAATTAATCCGATTCAAGGTTTGGGTTTAGAAACTTTAGCATATGCCTTACCACATATTATTCTTTCCCTTGCTACCAACCATATTATTTACAAACACGTCCGTTTTTCCTTCTGGAACGAAATTTTTGAATTTGTGATGTCTTTCCAAGCGGGTTGGGTAACTTTGCTCGCGCTGTTCAATCCTAAAATGGGTACATTCAACGTTACTGATAAAGGGATAAATGTTACCAAACGTACCTTCGACTGGACATCAATGCGCGGTTTGGTGATAGTAACAGTGTTAGTAATCAGTTCCTTGCTAGCGGTTCCTTATTGGTTGTTATTGCGTCCAGAAGATTCCGAAGCAGTATTAGTTAACACGTTATGGTCTGGTTTTAACTTGATTTTGCTCACAGCAGCTTTACTAGTCGGCTTTGAACAACCACAAATTCGTACCGCTCACCGTTTACAAAGACGGCTTTCGGTGGTAATTTCTAGCGATGACCAAACCATCATGGGAGAAACCATAAACATCTCCGAAACTGGTGCTTTAATATCGTTAGAATCATGGTCTAATTTACCAGATGAAGTCCAAATTGAGGTGATGGGAGACTTTGACGCTCGTGTTTTAGTAACTGCAAGGGTAATCCGAGTTACTCCTATAAATGATACAGAAACTCATTTAGGAGTGGATTTTATTAATCTCACCCGTACCCAAATGGATGATTTAGCCTTAGTGATGTATTCTGATGTCAAAGAGTGGTATTCTCAAAAACGAGAAAATGCCGATAAACCAATTGCTTCTCTCGGTTTCTTAGCCAGTAGTATAACTCGTTCTTTACGGGAACTCAAACCAACTACGACGAAAAAAATACGCAAACAGGTTAACACCCATGCTCAACTTTATTGGGATGGTCATTTCTTTAGTGGAGTTACTACCGAACTTGGAATAACCGGATTACGCTTAGAATTAGATAGTAAAAAAGCGATATCCAATGATGATAGATTACTAGGAAAACAAGATATAGAAAAAATGCGGCAGATGAAACCTCTCGTTGGTTTGCTATTGAATCTAAAAGGTGAAAATACTCCACCTACTAGATTTGTTGCTGAAATAAATGTCGTAGAAGAAGAACAGGGAAAAGTTGCGATCGAACTGATTTTTCCTGACAAATTCCGCAACAAACAATCACCCAAAATCAAACAGCTTTTACGCAATAATTCAAGCCAAAATATTGCTCACACAGATATTGCTGCTTGAATTGGTAATTGGTAATTGGTAATTGGTAATTGGTAATAGAAGTCGGGTTTCTGTTAGAAACCCGACTTCTAATTGTGGGGGAGATAAGTTGGGCGAGTTTGACTAATTTTAGGATGATTTTTTGTAGTTACTAACCCAGGCAGTAAGGATTCAATCTAAAATCTAAAATCTAAAATCCAAAATAGATATGAGGAGATTTTAAATTATGATTTGAATTATCAATGAAACTGCTGTATTTTCCAAAAGTAACTAGAGACTAAATTCGTGACAATATGAGCAACTATGGGAACTAATAAATTACCAGTTAAAAGAGCGCTGTAACCCAAAATCATTCCCACAATAGTTGCCCAAATTACATAAGCCCATTGCCCAGAACCGCTCAGATGTAAAACGCCAAAACAAATACTTGATACAATTACCGCTAAGTGATTAAAGCCTAAAGCCGGTAACATAACTCCTCTGAACAATAATTCTTCACTCAATCCAGGTAGTAATCCCAACCAAATCAAATCTGGTAATGCTAAAGGTTTGAGTACAATTTCCAAATAATAATTGGCGCTTTGACGGTAAACTGGAAAAAGCGATAAGCTAAACTACTTAAGCCGGTAATAGTTAATCCTAATGCAACTCCAATCAAAAATTCCTTTTGATTCCAATGCCAAGACATCAAGTAAAAATTACCAAATTCCAGGCATAATTTGGCTATAATCCACAAAATAATAGCTGTCAATCCCATTGCCATTAGGACTTGAGTACGTGTCAAGTATGGAATTTCTGGCTCGTTTTTTTGCTGTTGTGTCATTCGATTTTGGATTTTGGATTTTGGATTTTAAATTTAGGACTTAGCAAAAAGGCACATTTTTTTGCAAGGGGTGTGTGACACTTTGAGCAATTTTTAATGTAATAATAAGCTTCTTCTGTGTCACGCACCAACTGAGTATTGTGACAATTGCGTAAGTCCTGAAATTTTAGATTGACCCTATATCTAAGCGCTGCTTCACAACTAACATTTAGCATTTAAACTAACGGCTGTAAAGAAAATATTGTAGAACTTAAAGCATATGGATTAATTCCTGCTTTGTGAGCCGCTAATATTCCGATGGCTTCTAAATAGGAAGTTGCCGATATTGTTTTGATTCCCAAGGCTTGAGGAGGAACCTGCATCTGTGTTTGGTTTTCCTCTACTGTAATTATCTGGCATTTTCTTTGACTTAAATTCAGCAATGCACTGCTACCGCAAGCGTTTGCCGGTACAATGACTGCATCCACTTCTTCTACCCATATATCCCTATTGTTAGGAAATTGGTTAGAATCCCTGGTGGTAAACTGGGGTGCGCGACTCAAACCTACAAGTACGCTTGGTAAAAAAGTATAACCCAATTCTTCCGCCGCAGAACGTGGAGATAAATTACCATCTAAGGGTGGTGGTTCAAAAGTCGGGGAATGGGCGCAAGGAATCTGAAATTCTCGCACAATTAAATGACTGATTACTGCTTCTGCTCCTGCAATTGGATCTACTCCTTTCCCTTGACGGTAGTTTTGGTCTGCTTGTTGATCCACATAATCAGGAAAACGAGCAACAACTGCGATCGCTTCTGCACCAGCTTTATTAATTAATATGGACGCAGCTCGTAGTAAACTATCTGGATTACCTATAGTTCCCCAACTTGCACCAGATGCAGCACAGTCTAATTCTACATTTAATGGGGCATCAGTGATCAGGTAATCTGTTAAGTTTAATCCTAGAGTTGCTCTAGCTGCATCTGCTGCTTGAAGATTTCTTAAACGTAAATCTGGCTCAATTCCTTGATCAATAATTAAACCGATTTTATTTTGATGTACTCGACGCAAACCCCAACATCCTTGAGCAAATTTGTCAATACCATAACCTTCAACATATAAAGCATTCGGTAGATTCCAGTACAAAGTTGCACCGTTGAGAACGTTAGGATGAGTGATCAAAATATCGCAAACTTCAGCCATAGCTTTGGCAACGGGTAATGCATCTCCGGCATAACCTCCGATGGCTGCTCCAACTCCTGTGGGAATAATTAAGATAGCGGTATATGGACGCATTTATGAAATTATTACTATTGAATCTATCAACTAAATACTCTGATATATTATTCCTAATATCTTTGCAAGCTCTTTAATATAATCAGTAAACCAAAAAGTTTTTCTCCAAGAGCGATAGCGTTCGCGTAAGCGTGTCCCCTTGGTACTCAGCGCTGCTGCAAGCAGATCGCTAATCAAGCTTACGTACTGCAAGGTGCCATACAATACTAAAGTCCTGATTAATACTTATATTGTTTGTTCTGAAAGGTTTCAAAAAATGAAATAATTAGAGTCGTGTGTAGCATCTTGACTGAAAAATTGACTGTTTTATCAGAAGAAATAGCTTTAACAGACTTAGAAACTCTTGACGAAGTTCTTGAATATTTATACCGTTTCTGTATGAGGCTGTGCTAAATCGCCCTCAAAGACGGAGGAGTGGGGCTACTCAAACAAAGCCTACCTGCGTGGGCTAAATTCGGCGCATCTTTATAAAGAAATGGTATCACGAGCGTATGTAGTAAGATTTAATAGAATAACTATGCATAAAACAAGTCAACCTGATCCAGTTCGTTTAGAAATTTTCAAAAATCTTTATCAATTCATTGCCGAACAAATGGGAATTGTACTGCAAAATACGGCAGCATCGGTAAATATAAAAGAACGTTTGGATTTCTCTTGTGCAATCTTTGATGCTTCCGGTTTATTAGTTGCAAATGCTCCTCATATTCCTGTACATTTAGGTTCAATGAGTGAAAGTGTCCGGAGTTTAATTAATGATAAAGGTGACAGTTTCAAACCAGGAAATGTCTATTTATCAAACAATCCTTATAACGGTGGAACTCATCTACCTGATGTCACAGCAATTACTCCAGTTTTCTCTTCTTCTAGCAATCCTATTTTCTACGTTGCTTCTCGCGGACATCAAGCGGATATTGGCGGAATTACACCTGGTTCTATGCCTCCTCATAGTAAAACGATAGAAGAAGAAGGAATTTTATTTGATAATTTTCTCTTGGTTGAACAGGATAATTTTCGAGAAGATGCTGTTAGAGAAATACTTGCAAATCATGTTTATCCAGCTAGGAATCCCGACCAAAATATTGCTGACTTTAAAGCGCAAATTGCTGCAAATAATCGCGGTGTTCAAGAATTACTCAAGATGCTTGAGCAATATCAACTTGAAACCGTCCAAGATTATATGAAATTTGTCCAAGATAATGCCGAAGAAGCAGTAAGAAAAGCAATTGATGTTTTAAAAGATGGTTCGTTTATCTATGAAATGGATAGCGGTGCAAAAATTCAAATTAAAGTTACTATAAATCAACAAAATCGTAGCGCAATTATCGATTTTACCGGCACTTCAAAGCAGCTAAATAGTAACTTTAATGCTCCCAAAGCTGTAACTCAAGCCGCCGTTTTATATGTCTTCCGTACCTTAGTTAATGATAATATTCCCTTAAATGCAGGTTGTCTGAATCCTTTAGAAATTATTATTCCTCAAGGCTGTATGCTCAACCCAACTTATCCAGCAGCAGTAGTAGCAGGTAATGTAGAAACTTCCCAAACCATTGTTGATGCTCTATATGGTGCTTTGGGTGTCATGGCTGCTTCCCAAGGTACTATGAACAACTTTACTTTTGGCAACGAAAACTATCAATATTATGAAACAATATGTGGTGGTTCTGGTGCTGGTACAGATTTTGACGGTACCGATGCGGTACAAACTCACATGACGAATTCCCGTTTGACTGACCCAGAAGTATTAGAAACGCGGTATCCTGTTCTTTTAGAAAACTTTAGCTTGCGTCTCGGTAGCGGTGGTAAAGGAAAACATTCTGGTGGTAATGGAGTGATTCGTCGTATCCGGTTTTTAGAAACCATGACAGCGAATATTCTTTGTAGTCATCGTTTAGTATCTCCCTTTGGTTTAAACAATGGAGAAGCCGGAAAAGTTGGACATAATTGGGTAATTCGTAAGAATGGAAGCGAAGAAAAATTAAATAGTAGCGCAACAGTAGAAATGAAACCTGGGGATGTTTTTCTAATAGAAACCCCTGGGGGTGGTGGATTTGGGAAATTTTAAATGTTAGTTGAATGCTGAGAAGTCGGGTTTTTATGAGTAATTTCTGGTTTGAAAAAATATCTGAAAAACCCGACTTCTATATCTAAATCTAATATCGTAAGAAGTCGGGTTTTTATGAGTAATTTCTGGTTTTAAGCATCAAAATCTTAAAAACCCGACTTCTATGAGACTATAGTGGGTGAGAAGTCGGGTTTTTATGACTATTTTCTAGTTTGAAAAAATATCTGAAAAACCCGACTTCTATATCTAATATCTAAATATTACTTTTTCGCAATTACCCATACTGCGTGAATAATTCCAGGAATATATCCTAATAAAGTTAAAACGATATTAATCCAAAAATCAGGACCAATACCAACCTGTAGAAATACTCCCAAAGGGGGAAGAAAAATAGCACAAATTATGCGAACTAAATCCATTATTGCCTCCTATTAATATTACAATGACTAGGACTTTATCTATATTCCAACCATAGCATTTCTATATTAAAGGGGTAAGTTTATAGAGATACACAATCAGCCACCACTGATTTTGGCTTTATAACCAGATTTATGCAAAATTTCCAGTATTTTTTGTTTGTGTTCGCCTTGAATTTCAATTTCATTATCTTTAACCGTACCACCACAACCGCATTGACTTTTTAACTGTTTTAATAAAGCTTGTAAAGTTTCTGGTTTACTTTGAAATCCGGTAATTATAGTTACAGTTTTGCCTTTACGCCCAGCGCGAGTTGCTTGTACGCGCAAATCTTGTTTTTCGGGGGGTAAATCTGGTATTCCTTTTTGAGTAGCAGCAGAGTTATCTGAACCAAATTCTCGCCAACCAGAGGATTTATTGTCAGCTTTGCGTTTTTCACCAGCCATAAGATAGACAATCTAGATAATTTTTCTCCTAATTATGATTTTAGCCAAAGGTAGGCTTTTTCAGGATGTATTATTCACAAACGTTGCCATTATTGCGAAGTCTTGCCCTTCGCGATCATAATAATTTAAGCAATAATTAAATAAATAATTTAATAAATAATTTATTAGCCATCAGCGAGCTAGAAGTATGCCCGAAGGGCAGGCTAAGCCAACGCACTACCATATAGATGAAGCCTTGATTAATATTGTGGAATACAACAATATTTGAATGATTAATCTATAAATATAACATTGTATCAAGAGATAATTTCAAAGATTGAAAAATTTTGCAATAATTAGGAGAATAGACCCTCATTTGTAATTAACTTATATGACACCAGATGAGATAGAAGTAGCGCTGCAAGAAGCTTTCAACCGTTGTGATGCAGCCCGCTGTCCTCTCACTGATGGGCAAAAAATGATTTTGCTGCAAGTATTAAGCAACGAAATTAACGGAAATTCGAGCCAAGGTTTATCAAAAGATGTTAATCCTTTATTAGAACTAACTTCTGAAGAATTACAAATATTCTCTGAGTTTGTTAAAGAACAAGAGAAACAAAATCGCTTTTGGAAAGTTGAATTGCTTAACGATTGGCTGCAAGAAAAAGATTCTGGAGTCGTACAATTTATCCGCGAACGTTACGGTATACAGTGGTTAAGTAAGGTTGAAAAATATCATTTTGATCAACTTGGTAACACAGAATTGCTCAAATTAAAAATTGGCGATCGCATTGAAGTTTGTAATGGATTATGGGAATGGGTACAAGAGGGAACATCATGTGAGCCTGAATGGTTTGTGTGTACAGTAATTAGTCTTGAAGAAATTGTCGAAGGTGACAACTCCTATACCACCTGCACTATCCGCTTCAATGACGGTGCAGAATATCAAATTCAAGGTATTTATCAATGGAATAGTTATCAATGGCGATGGGGGAAAAAGTAACACGAAAAAATTTCACGCAAGTTATCAACAATAAAGCAATTTTGCAGCTAATTGGTAATTAATAAATCAATTAAAAAACCTAAAGCCTGGTAAAAGGTTTACCAGGCTTCTTCATGAAGATTTATTAAGGTCAAATCTCTACTTTTGGTCAATGATTTGGAGAATTAAAAAGTTCAACAACTAAGGTTTACTTAACTCATAGTAAACAACGCATTTATATATTTTCCTATCTAGGAGCTTGGCTTACCTCAATTTGGTAGATGCCACTTTTTTAATGCTGAAATTTACTTGGGTTTTGACCGGAGACACATTGTCATTAACCCGACTGAGTTCTCGATGCCTTGTTTTGTGTCTTATTTATTAGGTTATCACGTACAAATAAAAATGAAACCCCTTATTAACTCAACTTTACGAGTCTTTAAATTTCGCAATAAGGCATTTAATTTATAGTTTTCTCGCGGGCAGGCTTGCCCTCGAACCCTTCACTTCGTTCAAGGGTAAACTCCGTGAAGGGATGCGCGCACTACAAGACTTGAATAAAATTGGAATATACAAATTAAACACTTTTTAGCTTAAATCATAACTCCGGTGGTACTAATTTCGGTGGTACTAACTTTCAATCTAAAATCTAAAATATAAAATCCAAAATCGTAAATGATGGAACAAACTACAAATCACGCACTCAAAGAATGGTCGATCGCCATTAACGCTTTAGAATCCGGTGAAACGATAATGCTGTTGCGTAAAGGGGGCATTCACGAAAAAGGCGGAAGATTTCGGGTTGCTCATCATCAAGTTTTACTTTACCCTACCTACGAGCATCAACAAACTTTTATGCTGAAAGCCGATTATTCCAATCTCGTGATTCCAGTCACATCCGGTTGGCGACCCCAAGGTGTTAAGATTACAAGTTACGCTCAAATTACCCATATTTTACCCGTTACTGACGACTCAATTATTAATGCTCTACTGCCATTCCATATTTGGAACCAACACTTCATTCACGATCGCCAAGACTGGAAACCATTAGAACCCTTGTTTGTACTGCTGCTGCGGACTTACAAACTACCAACTCCCCAACTGGTTGCATATCATCCCCACTACGGTGGATGCAAATCCTGGATTGATTTGCATGAATCGATTTCACTCGCAGCAGCAACACCGGCAATACCTGAAAATACCTACTCTGAGTTGGTAGCTCAAATCTGCCAAATTACCGGCGATTCTTCTTATATTTCGCCTAATAAATAAGGAGATGTTTATTTTAGATGCTGAAAACTTTATTTTAGAGCTAGATAAGTCAAACAGTAGCTAAAGATACACACAGGTAGTAAATTTACATATAAAATTGGACAAACATAGATGTTTGCTATCAGTGTTTGATTTTAATATTCCACGGACTATTCTGTCTTTGGTTAGTTTTTATTTAGACAAGTAACATTAAATGTTATTCATAAATAAAAGTATAAACAAGCACTAATGGATATTGCCTGAAAAATGAAGAATGAAAATAAAACTTTTATATTTTATAACTCATCCTTCAAAATTACCCCAAAAGGGTGAGGCAATCCTTGACAAACATCTGTAATCATGCATTAAATGCGGAATACAAAGGAGTTTGTATGAAAAGAATGTGCTGGTTATCCAAGTCTGGCGAAAACGGCGAGAAAATTTTGCACTTGCAGACAGCACCGAACGAACCTTGGCGACCATACACCGCTTTTCGACAATTCGCAGTACCAGATTATAATATACCTGGGGGTTCCAAAGGATGGGCGACTTACCAAAAGTTATTAAAAGCAGGTTGGACATTAGTACCCAGCGCCCGCGCCAACGAATTTTCTACATCAGACGCATCAGTTGAAATATAATAATGGGGAATAGGGAATGGGTAATGGGTAATTGGCAATTGTTTTATTTCTCCCCATCCCTTCCTAAATCCCTCTAGCTGCCCCTTCACCCCTGGGATCGGCTGCACCTTCTAAGGTTCCATCTGGTTTAACAATAATTAGATTGGAGTTACCCCAAGGGTTGGTTTGCACGATTTTGTGTCCCCGACGCTGTAATTCTTGCAAAGTCAGTGCATCCAACCCCCAAGGTTCGACGCGCAGGGTATCAGGAAACCATTGATGATGGATGCGCGATGCGGAAACTGCTGCTCCTGCATCCATATCGTATTCCAAAATGTTGAGAATTATTTGTAATACTTGAGTAATGATGGTGCTACCTCCGGGAGTACCTACAGCCATCCGCAACCTTCCGTTTTCAGTGACAATTGTGGGAGTCATGCTCGATAGGGGAGTTTTGCGGGGTGCGATCGCATTTGCTTCGTTACCAAGCAAGCCGAAAAAGTTGGCAGTTTGCGGCGCTGCGGCGAAATCATCCATTTCATTATTGAGAACTATTCCTGTTCCTGGTGTAACTATACCAGCTCCAAAATTCAAATTAATGGTAAAAGTTAAACTCACAGCGTTGTGTTGTTCGTCGATAACTGTAAGATGACTGGTTTGTGGCGATTCGTAGTATTTTGAATGTTTAATTTTTGGATTGGTATTTGTAGGAATTAATCTTGATGGTAAGGTTCGACTAAATTTCTGTAAAATCTCTTTGTCAACTGGCTTGACTTGAGTAGAAGGTTTTGCCCGCTGCATATCAATTTGCTGACGGCGATATTTTCCATATTCTGGATTAATAAGTTGTTGTTGAGGAACTTTGACAAAATCAGGGTCGCCTAAATATTCCGAACGGTCAGCGTAAGCAATTCTCATCGCTTCCACCATTAAGTGTATCGCATCCGGGTGGTGCCATCCTAGAGATTTTAAATCAGTATTGCCGATGATATTTAACATCTGCAATAAATGTATACCTCCCGACGAAGGTGGTGGCATTGAACAAACTTGAGCTTGACGTTCACGAAGTGCGGGGCGAAAATTACCACAAACTGGGGTGCGCCAAATCGGTTTATAGGATTGCAAATCTTGTAGAGTAATTAAACCGCCATTTTTTGCCATATCCGAGGCAATATTACCAGCGATTCTTCCTGTATAGAAACTGCGGGGATTTGCAGCAATATCTTGTAAACTTCGCCCTAAATCCTGCTGTACAAGGATTTCACCCGGTTGATAAAAATTACCGTTGCGAGTAAAAATAGCTCGCGCTGCTTGGTTATTAGTAAGAATTTTCTCCCGATTTTTGACAGCTTGGACAAACTTATTTTCAACAGCAAAACCATCTTTCGCTAACTTAATCGAAGGTGCAACAACGGTACTCCAAGGCAATTTACCATAGCGACGGTGAACTTCATGCATACCCGCTACAGTTCCCGGAGTACCCACAGCCAAATAACCATTAATACTTGCATTGGGACGCACCTTACCGCTACTATCCAAATACATATTTTTGGTAGCTTTTAACGGAGCGCGCTCGCGAAAATCCAAAGCCTGAATTGTGCGCCTTTTCGAGTCGTGGATTAGCAAAAAACCGCCACCGCCGATTCCTGCGGAAAAAGGTTCCACCACAGAAATTGCAAAAGTCGTTGCAACCGCAGCATCAACAGCATTACCTCCCTTGCGTAACATTTCTAACCCAGCATCGCTAGCTAAAGGATGGGCTGAAACCACCATTGCTTTTTTGCTGCGTAACGGTTGGATAAAAGCGGCTGTGGCTATTTGAGTGTAAAAAGTAATAGAAAATAAAAGAAATATCCTAGATAAAACACGCATTTAATCTTGTGATCAAAGAATTAAGAAAATTTATACCATGATGTTAGGTGTTTATTTTTTAAGATTTATAGTTATTAATTAAAAATTAAAAATACGATTTGACAGTGTTGCCCGAAAAAAATCAACAATGGCATGAGTTAATCTAAAATAGATATTAGCTATCTGTTACTATAATTTTATGGCTAGAGACAAATATCATCAAATAGTCAAAGCAGCACTGGTCAAAGAAGGATGGCTGATAACAGATGACCCATTATTTGTAGAAGCAGGAAAACGAAAAATTCAAGTAGATTTAGGAGCAGAAAGATTAATTGCAGCAGAAAAAGCAGGTGAAAAGATTGCTGTAGAAATTAAGAGCTTTATAGGTGTTTCAACATTACAAGATTTTTATCTAGCTTTAGGACAGTTTAATTTCTATCAATATGCTCTTGAGAAAAAAATGCCTGAAAGAATCTTATTTTTAGCTATTCCAGATGATATCTATGAAGATTTTTTTCAGGATAACTTTATTCAAGATTTGTTAAGACGCTACCAAGTAAAAATGCTGATTTATCATATAGAAAAAGAAATTATAGAAAGATGGATAAAGTAACTAACTATAAATCAATTGTTCGTCAAATTGCAATTGATATAGGCAAACTTGGGGAACGTCCCGACGATGAAATTAAAAATCAAATTATTCTTGACGATGAGCGCGGTCATTATTTACTTTATTTTAACGGTTGGCGAGGTTCTAAACGTACTTATGGTTGCTATTTACATATTGATGTTAATCATGATGGTAAAGTCTGGGTGCAGCATGACGGTACGGATTTAAGGGTTGCGGAGCAATTAATAGACAAAGGAATTCCTCAATCCGATATTGTATTAGGATTTCATTCACCGATTAAAAGACCAGATACAGGTTATGCTGTATCTTAATTAGAATGGTAAATTAGTATGCTCAATAATTAATAATTACGAACTATATTATTATCTCGACGACCGCTACCCCGATGGTCTTTGCGTGGTTTTGCAGGGCTACCCTCTGTTTGTTTATGAATATTAAATTGATTGTTTGCTTGAGGTGTAAAATTTTGGACAAAGCCAGGTAACGCTATTAAAATCCATAGCGGCATAAACAAGTATATTTTTTTCATTGTCCTAAATTAATTTAAGTAAATTTACTATTAATAAACCAACCTACATTCCTTTTCTATACCAATACAAGTTAGATAATATACATATATTTATTAATTACTGAGAAGAAAATCTTTTTTGATAGATTCTTTGGCTTTGATAAGAATTAGTGATGTTAAATAGTGTTTCTTAGGTAGTATCGTTGAATGTGCTTTAAAGAGATAAAAAACAAGAGATAAATAAAATAGCTGATTATATATAATTGATTCGTTCGTATGCTAATTTTTGGAGACGTTGCAATACACCCCGTCTCTACGTGATTATTTTTTCAGAAAATTATAAATTGCAGAAAAATCTGAGTTATCAATTATCAATGACCATTATTCATTAAAACGCTTTTAACAAAGTAGTTGTATCGATAATTAATAGTAGATACTGAAGAATTGCTGGAAGGTCAAAGGTTAAAATTGAAAAGCTTTTTAATTATTAATTCCTACCTTTTAATTTTTTGTATTTTGGAGAAAGATATGCAAAGTGTTGTTGTTACAGGTGTTTCCACAGGTATCGGTTGGGGTACACTCAAAGTATTAAATAGTAAGGGAATTCATGTATTTGGTAGCGTTCGTAAATCTGAAGATGCAAAACGTTTAAGTGATGAATTTGGTGATGGATTTACACCTTTAATATTTGATGTTACAAATGAAAAATCGGTAAGTGAAGCTGCTGAGCAAGTTAGTCATCAAATTAATGGTAATAACTTACTTGGTTTAGTAAATAATGCCGGTATCGCTATAGGTGGACCTTTGATGCATCAACCGATTGCGGAATTTAGTAAACAAATAGAAGTTAATTTAATTGGACAACTAATTGTTACTCAAGCTTTTTTACCTCTGCTTGGAACCAATTCTAATTTGATCGGTAAACCGGGAAGAATTATTAATATCAGTTCCGTTGGGGGAAAGATTGCAATGCCATTTCTTGGTGCTTATAACGCATCCAAATTTGCATTAGAAGGATTTTCTACAGCATTAAGACGGGAACTGATGCTCTACGGAATTGATGTAATTATAATTGGTCCAGGTTCGGTAGTAACACCAATTTGGGATAAAGCTGAACAAATAGACTTTTCTCCTTACAAGGATACTAAATTTGCAATTCCAAGTAAAAAATTTATGGATTATGCGTTGCAAAAAGGACGTTGCGGTTATCCAGTAGAAGATGTGGGAAACTTAATTTTTAAAGCTTTAACAACAGCAAAACCAAAAGTTCGTTATGCAATCGTACCAAATCATTTCTTTGATTGGATAGTTGCTAGGTTACTTCCTCAAAGAGTTCTTGATAATATCCTTGCCAAGCAATTCGGTTTGGGGAATAGAGAATAGGGAACTTGTACTGAGCGACTTGTACCGAGCGGAGCCGAGGTAAAAGGTAAAAAAAGTTGAAAAAATAATCGCTTCTTTTGAGACTCTTTGGTATTTGTTATTCGCGATCGCAATCAAATGCATTAAACTAAGCATTCAGCTAAAATGAGTCGAAATAGTTAGATTATCCATGTCACAGAAAAACGAATCCGCTGTAGAATTCCGTAATGTGACTCTGAGTCGCAACCAACGTCCTTTAGTATCAAATCTTAATTTCCAAATTTGTAGAGGAGAAGCATTGATATTATTAGGACGTAGTGGTAGTGGTAAAACTACAACTATGAAGTTAATAAATCGACTATTTCGACCTACGGAAGGTCAGGTAATATTTGATGGTATTCCCACAACTGAATGGGATGAAATTAAATTAAGACGCAAGATTGGTTATGTAATTCAAGAGACAGGTTTGTTTCCTCATTTTACAATTGAACGTAATGTCGGTTTAATTCCTTCCTTGGAAGGTTGGAATTCCAAAAAATCAAAATGCGAGTTTTTGAATTGTTAAATTTAGTAGGTTTACAACCAGAACAATTTGCTTCAAGATATCCTCACGAACTTTCCGGTGGACAAAGACAAAGAGTAGGTGTAGCTAGAGCATTAGCTGCCGATCCTCCGGTATTATTGATGGATGAACCCTTTGGTGCATTAGATCCAATAACCAGATTAGAACTTCAGCAAGAGTTTAAACGGTTACAACAGGAATTAGGTAAAACAGTTGTGTTTGTAACTCACGACATTCAAGAAGCCTTTGTTTTAGGTACACGAATTGGTTTGCTCTATGGGGGAGAACTCGTATTTTTGGGAACATCTCACGAATTTAAAAATACCTCACATCCAGAAGCAGTTGCTTTTATGAAATGTTTGAATCAATTAACAATTGACGATGGTTTATGACAACGCTTTTCAATTTAGTCAAGCACAAAAAGATACCTCACCCCGTCCTTCGGACACCCCTCTCCTTAGTAAGGAGAGGGGAAGGGGGTGAGGTTTAATTATTCAATACTCAAAGTAATTTATTATGAACGATTTTTTTCTAATTAAATATGCTCCAGAAATTATTCAGCGCAGTATTGAACATTTGGTTTTAGTACTGATTGCGATTAGTATCGCGACAATAATAGGTATTCCTTTAGGAATTTTAATTACTCGTAATAAATCGCTGCGTCAACCTATTTTGGGTATTGCAAATATTCTCCAAACTATTCCTAGTTTAGCTTTATTTGGTTTATTAATACCTGTTCCTATTATCGGTGGAATTGGTCCGGTTCCGGCAATTTTTGCACTTACTTTATATTCTTTTTTGCCCATAATTAGAAATACTTACACTGGCATTATGAATGTAAATCCGGCGATTCGGGAAGCTGGAAGGGGCATGGGAATGACAGATAGACAATTATTGTTTCAGGTGGAAATTCCGTTGGCTCTGGGGGTAATTTTGGCGGGTGTGCGGGTTGCAATGGTAATTGGTATAGGTATTGCAACTATTGCCGCAGCGATTGGTGCTGGTGGTTTGGGAGTGTTTATTTTTCGCGGAATTTCTTTAGTAAATAATGATTTGATTTTAGCTGGTGCGGTTCCTGCGGCGTTGATTGCGTTGATTGCAGATTTAGGAATTGGAGCTTTGGAACGTCGTTTAACTAAGGGAAAAATCTAGAATATTTCCTAAATGATTTGTTAAAACAGGTAGTTGCAACATTATATTATAAAGTTCTTGTGGAATGAGCATCCCTGCCCGTCCGAATCTGCCTCATCCATCCGGAAATATGCTGTAATTTCTGATTAATTTTCGTAGGTCTAAAATAAAGTAAATATAGCAAATTTCAATTGAGTCTAATACACTAAAACCTCACCCCCTTCCCCTCTCCTTATGAAGGAGAGGGGTGTTCAGAGGGCGGGGTGAGGTAAAATTTGTATTGCACGTAAGTGAAAACCGCTATAGTAAATAATAATTAATAATTCAAGAAGAATTAAATAAACAATGAAAAGATTTTTTACACTGTTGATTATTAGTTTGAGTTTGAGTTTATGGATTGCTAGTTGCAATACCAATTCTATTAGTAGCGGTGGTGGTGATATTATTGTTGCATCGAAAAACTTTACCGAACAAGATATTTTAGGAGAATTATTAGCGCAGCAAATTGAAGCAACTACTCAGTTAAAAGTTGACCGTCGTCCACAATTGGGTGGTTCTTTTATCTGTCATAAAGCTATTGTTGCTGGCGAAATTGATGCTTATATCGAGTATACAGGAACGGCTTTGACAGCAATTTTGGAACAAAAAGTAATTAGTGACTCGACAAAAGTTTACAATTTGGTCAAACAAGCTTACGATAAGCAATTTAATCTAGAAGTAACAAAACCTTTGGGATTTGAAAATACTTTTGCGATGATAATTCGTGGTGAAGATGCGAAAAAATATAATATCAAAACTCTTTCCGAAGCTGCTAAATATACACCCTCTTGGAGAGCAGGTTTTGGTTATGAATTTGGTGAAAGAGAAGATGGTTTTCCAGGGCTATCTAAAGCTTACAATTTAAAATTTGGAGAATCACCCAAGATTATGGATTTGGGTTTGATATATCGAGCATTAACTCAAAAATTGGTGGATATGGTAGCGGGAAATTCTACCGATGGACAGATTGCGCGTTTGGGTTTAGTCGTCTTAGAAGACGATAAGAATTATTTTCCACCTTATGAAGCTGCACCAATTGTACGTCAGGATACTTTGAAAAAATATCCGCAGTTGCAAAAGCCTTTAACTCAATTAGCTGGTATTTTGACTGCTGATGAAATGCAGCAACTTAATTATCAAGTTGAAGGTGAGTTACGGGATATTAAGGAAGTTGTGAGTGAGTTTCGTCAGAGTAAGGGATTGTAGAAGAAATGGGGGGATTCTGGAGATTATTAAAGTAATACCAAGAGCTTGCGAATATTTCTAGAGAAAAATATTTCTTAATTCCTGAACTTGCTAAAAAACAGGTGATTAATTCGTGTAGTGTATTTGCATCCGGTGCTGGGCAACGCACTGACTCACTACTTCAATTACTAAAGGAACTGATTCTGGTTGCTGCACAGTAGAGCATTTTTCCCACAACTCTTCATTTTTTAAATTGCTGCGGTTGATAACAAGTACATCGGGACAGTAGGTAAAATTAGATTCTTGATCAGAAAAAGCTACTAATGCTGTTTTGGGAATATTATATGGAAGATTTAATCGGGTAAATTCGATACCAATTTGCAAACCTAAAAAACCCGTGACCGAAAATAATGGGATGCAAGCCCCGTCCTTAAAGGAGCGGCTTTTCTTGATTCTTGATATATTCCTTGAGAATTTCCAACGGCGCACCTCCTACTGAAATAGCAAAATAACTAGGACTCCATAAAGAATCTTTATGGGGCTTTTTATATCCGGCTT